>JAOUDF010000062.1 GCA_029859385.1 Nitrospirota bacterium | reverse complement strand
CGGCCTTGACAACCCACAGGCCCTTCTTCAGGTCGGTTTCGACCTGTATCGTCTCGCCGATCACCCGCGTAAGCATCTTGAGGATATTTTCAATGGTTACATTTGTATCCACGAGCTTCATATCCATGGGCTGACGGCGCCCGAAGGCCAGAAGCTGTCTGGTCAGGCTGGCCGCCCGTACCGAGGTATCGTAAATGGTATTGAGGTTTTTCTGCACAGGCGCATCCCGGTCCATTTTCATCCGCGCTATGTCCACATGTCCCTGGATTACCGTCAGCATGTTGTTGAAATCGTGGGCGATACCGGCGGCAAGCGTGCCGATGGCATCCATCTTCTGTATCTGAAGCACCTGGGCCTGGAGCTTTTTCTGTTTCTGCTCGGCCTCGCGGCGCCATGTCACGTCGCTGAAAACCACCACTGCGCCATCGATTGCCGATTCACCTTTATCCCGGCGAATGGGCGTACAGATATACTCTACCGGGAATGAGGAGCCGTCGCTTTTCCAGAAGACATCATCGGTCACAAGACGGGGAGTGCCGTCCTGCAGGACAAGATAGATGGGGCACTGGGTCCGGGGGAAGGGTGTCCCGTCGACCTTTGTGTGATGGAACACCGTATGCGGGTCTTTGTCCGCCAGGTCGAGCTGGCCGTAACCGGTTATCCGGGCACCGGCCGAGTTAAGGAGCGTTACCATCCCGTTTTTGTCGAGGACGAGGATACCGTCTCCCACTGAATCAAGGATCAGCTGGTACTGATTACTCACCCGTTCGAAAGACAGGCGGGACTCGTGCTCTCCGGCGAGGGCCTCTTCAATTTTTTCCACCGATTCCCAGGTAAAGAGCCTCAGCATGCCGGCAATGCTTACCGCCGCGATGACTGCCATGGCCGCCCGGAACAGCTGGACAGGGACGTGGAACAGGGCGGCAAATGTGTCGGTATTGAGCCAGATTGCGGGGAAGAAATCCCCCTTGTTGACAACAAGTCCGGCCAGGACACCATAGACAATGAAAGCCAGGGACGTCCAGGTGAAGTTGTTTTTTACCTTCCGCAGCGGAAGGGTGTCCGGCTGAATACGGATATATTGGTAGAAACCGATGCCCGCCAGTACGGCGCCGGGGAAGCAGAGAAAGTAGCGCCCCAGCCAGGTCCCCGTCTGCCGGAAATTGCCGGAGAAAAGCGATACCGCCAATATGACCACGACAATGAGGGGGGTCAGCCACCATCGAAGAAGTACAGTGGCGCCACCTCGCCTTGCTTCGGCATTTATATTGAATATCCGGCGACCGAACTCAAACAGAAAAACAAAGGACAGCGTCACCACAATCCAGCGGACCATATCGAATATGGCATTGGTTCCCCTGATGATGGCCCACATGTCGAACCACTCATTAAGGCCGTGGCTCAGCCCGAACGCCGCCAGCAACCAGAGGATACCGGCCAGCCTGAACTGACTCTCCCGTCTTGGCTGGGCCAGGATGGCGATCCCCATGACCACAAACGCAACACCATAAACGAAAAATATGATGTCAAGGTGTCCCTTGAACCAGTCCAGCATTACATCCATCAATAGTCTCCAATGGGATCAGCAGGAAGAGAGGTAACGCGCAACTACTTGATTTGACTCATAAATTAAATAGCTCCGCCAGGTTGGGCCGTGATTGCCGCGGTTTTCAGGAATGGTTCCGAAGAAGAGGGTTGGACACACCGCAAATACTTCATCGGCATCCCGATTACGATCTATAGGGTTTTGGGGATGCAAACACAAGAAAGTGACTCCAGCCTTTGGGCTTTACCGGCCGACGACCTGTTTCTACTAGCAATCCCGCCCGACAATGGCTACCCCGTTGGCTCTATCTTCAGAATCATGCTATTCTGCCCCCCATGAAATCAGGTCATTGCAATAGCACCGCCATGGAACAGGATAAGGCGAACTTCCGCGCCGCGGTATACGACTACTACCGCGAGCACGGGCGACCCTTCCCCTGGCGGGAAACGCAAGACCCCTACCGGATTCTGGTTTCCGAGATCATGCTTCAGCAGACCCAGACCGACCGGGTCGCCGGGAAATACGATAAATTCATTGCCCGTTTCCCCGGCTTTGCCTCCCTGGCCGCGGCCCCGTTGCCGGAGGTCCTTGCCCTCTGGAGCGGGCTGGGCTACAACCGGCGAGCCCTGTCGCTGAAGAAGCTGGCCGAAACGGTAATGGAGCAATACGACGGCACCCTCCCGTCGGACCCTCGCCGGCTCCTGGAACTTCCCGGTATCGGCAGCTATACCGCCGCCGCCATTGCCGCCTTTGCCTTCAACCAGCCCAGCGTCTTTATAGAAACAAATATCCGGGCTGTCTTTATCCACTTCTTCTTTGGCGACGCCGAAGGCGTCCACGACCGGGAGATCATGCCGCTGGTGGAACAGACCCTCGACAAGGATGACCCACGCACCTGGTACTACGCCCTCATGGACTACGGCGTCATGCTCAAAAAGCTGCACACCAACCCTTCCCGCCGAAGCGCCCATCACAAGAAACAGTCTCCGTTCAAGGGCTCAAACCGTGAGGTTCGCGGGTGGATACTGAAGGCCCTCCTCAGTCGGCCGGAGATGACTGTTGCGGAACTTTCGGAGGAGTCCGGCATTGACCGGGCGAGGATCGGCTTAAACCTGGCCGGCCTCCGGAAAGAGGGTCTGGTAAAGGAAAACGGGGAAAGATACTCGATCGCCTGAGCGCTTGACATGCGCTTTGCCGCATGTCACTTTATAAACAACCAATTAACCTGGAGGTGCCTATGCATTTAGTTCGCCTGCTGCTGATCGCCGTCGTGCTCGCCGGAATGACTTCATACGCCCTGGCGGATGGCGGACTTGATGCCAAAAAGAGAAAGATGACCGGTGACGCCATGGAGGTCATCATCATGAGGAGCACACTGGCGAAAAATTTCGTCGGCGCCCAGAAGGAGATATCTGAAAGCATGGTACAAAGTGTATGTACCGCCGTCAGCACGGAATCTGAGACCATCATGAAGCGGGACAAGGTGAAGATACGTTATGCGGCGATAAAATACCGCGACCCGAAGAACACCGCCACGGCTGAGGAAGAAGCCCTTCTTGCGAAATTCGACAAGGACAGAAAGCTCAAGTACCAGTGGGACGAGGTGACGATTGAGGGGAAGGCGCATCTCCGCTACTCCAGGCCGATCTTCATAGAAAAGGCATGTCTGGCCTGTCATGGCGCCAAGGACAAGCTGCCGCCTGCCATCTCGAAGCTCTACCCCGAAGACAAGGCCTATGATTTCGAGGTAGGAGACCTCAGGGGCATGGTGCAGATCACCATGGAGAAATAGTTCAAACGGAGGAGCACCATGCGTTTTCTGCTTTTTATCTGCATACTGCTGACTACCTCAATGGCGGCCCATGGCCAGGATGCCATGGAGGCGAAGAAGACAAAAGCCCAGGCCGCTGCCGCCGAAATAGTCACCATGCGCAGTGACCTCGCGAAGAACTTCATCAAGCCGGACATGGAGATTACGGAGGAGACCTTTAATAAAGTCTGCGGGGCCGTCGGGAAAAGGGTGAAGGAGATCATGGCAACCGACGGTTTGACCATCCGCCACGTGGCGCTGAAGTACCGGAACCCGGCAAATGCGCCGAAGCCGGCCGAGATGGAAGACCTGCAGACCTTCGAGAAATACCCCACCCTTCATGACAAGTGGGATGAGGTCGAAATCGACAAGAAGAAATACGTGCGTTACCAGCGGTCAATCCTCGTAGAAAAGGCTTGCCTTGCCTGCCATGGCGCCAAAAACAACCGCCCTCAGTTCATCGTTGGGAAATACCCCGATGACAAAGCTTACGATTTCAAGGCAGGAGATTTCCGGGCCGTGATCATGGTACTGATAAAGAAGGAGTGACGTCCGAGTTTGTAAACCCTTTCGAGGAGGTCTCCCATGCCTTCAATCAGCGACAAGATCGTTATCAACGCACCGCCGGAAAAGGTCTTCCGGTTCATCACCAACACCGACAACTGGACGGAGTACGTCACCAGCCTCACCGATATTACCGACCTTTCCTCCCCCGGCATGGAACCGGGAACCACCTTCCGATGGGAATACCGGATGCTGGGTGTAAAGCTCAGCGGAGCGGGTCGCGTCACGGAGAATGTTCCGCAAAAGACCTTCGGCATGAAGATGGAGGGGAGCTTCCCCCTGTCTGAGCATTACAGTATGACCCCCGTCGACGGCGGAACCGAGATGTCCATCACCCTCGATTACGAGATACCGAACAGGGTCCTGGAAAGGATCGCCAATACAAAACTGGTCGAGAAGCTGAACAAGCGCGAGGCTGAGAATGTATTGGCAAAGGTGAAACTGTTGTGTGAAGAGATGTAGGGGCAATTCATGAATTGCTCCTACTTTTCCACCTCGACCTTGAGCAGGTGCGTCGCGCAGGAGATGCAGGGGTCGTAGTTGCGCACCGCCTGCTCGCAGCGGCGGGTAAGTTCGTCCGTGGGCAGCGACGCATGGGCCGAGGCAAAACGGAAGAGGTCGTCCTCGATGATCCGCTGGTTCTGGGAGGTCGGCGGGACGATCTTCGCATCCTGAATGATGCCGTCCGCGTCGATCCGGTAGCGGTGGTAGAGGATGCCCCGGGGCGCCTCAGTGCAGCCGTAGCCGACCCCTTCCCGGGGAGTCACGTCAACAAAGGGCCGCTCCGGCGGCTCGTACCCTTCGATGATGCGAAGCGCCTCTTCGCAGGCATAGAGCGTCTCCACACTCCGCACGATGATACTCCTGAACGGATTTTTGCAGACCGGGCCCAGCCCTGCTTCTTTGGCCGCCTGTTGCGCCGTGGGGGTGAGTCGGTCGAAGTTGAGGCTGTAGCGCGCCAGCGGCCCCACGAAATAGATCCCGCCATCTTTTTTCACCGAATGCAGGGCGTTGGAGCGCTCCACGTGCTCTTCCACAAAGTGCTCTTCGTAATCGTTTATGTCGATATCCAATCCCTTGTTTGACACGATGCGCCCCTCGTTGAAGGGATACTCATCAGGGTGCCGCAGGGCCACGAACTCGTATTCATGCTCGAACTCGGGAAACGGCAGGGTCGCCGTAAACCTGACCGTCTCCAGGGCCGCGTCCCTTGCCCACTTCAGCTTCTCGGCCAATGGCGCCAGCTCCTGCCTGGTCGGCACCCGGTAGAACCCTCCCACCCGCACATTGATGGGGTGAATCTCGCGACCGCCAATGAGGGAGACGATCTCGTTCCCCGCCTTCTTCAGTTGCAGACCTTGCTGGACTACCTCCCGATGGTCTTTCGACATCTGAAGCGCGTCCTCGTACCCGAGGAAATCGGGGGCATGCAGCAGGTAGACATGCAGGGCGTGGCTCTCGATCCATTCGCCGCAGTAGAGGAGCCGCCGAAGCTCGCGCAACGGGCCATCGACGATCACGCCGCAGGCCTGCTCCATGGCATGGATGGAACTCATCTGATAGGCCACGGGGCAGATGCCGCAGATGCGCGCCGTGATGTCGGGCGCCTCGGTGAACTTTCTACCGCGCAGGAAGGCCTCGAAAAACCGGGGCGGCTCGAAGATATTGAGGTTCACCTCCGTCACACGGCCGTCCTTTATCGCGACCTTTATGCCGCCCTCCCCTTCCACCCGGGCCAGGTAGTTCACCTTCAGTGTCTTGTCATCGCCGCTCATGGGCCTCGCTCTCTTTTCTAAACGGCTCACTCCAGCCGTTGAAGGTGCGGAACACCCGCATGATCTCGTCGTCCGTTACCCCCGTGCCCGCAAGCCATTGGGCAAGCGACGCCGTATTCGGCGTCTCCTTCGGGCCGTAGCAGCCAAAACACCCCCGGTTGTACGAGGGGCAGAGCGCCCCGCACCCCGCATGGGTCACCGGCCCGAGGCAGGGCGTGCCGTGGGCCACCATGACGCAGACCACCCCCTTGAGCTTGCACTCGATGCAGACGCTGTGGGGCGGGACATTCGGTTTCCTGCCGAAGAGGAAGGCGCTGAGCACCTCTACCAGTTGCAGCTTGTTGATGGGGCACCCCTGTAGTTCGAAGTCGACCTTCACATGGCTCGATATGGGCGTCGACTGGGCCAGGGTGTCAATATAGCGCGGCTCGGCATAGACGAGGGAGACAAAATCGTTTACGTCTTTAAAGTTGCGCAAGGTCTGAATGCCGCCTGCCGTGGCGCAGGCCCCGATGGTAACGAGGGTCTTCGACATCCGCCGTACCTCCCTGATCCGATCGGCGTCATGGGGCGTGGTGACCGAACCCTCGACCAGCGAAAGGTCGTAGGGGCCTTCAGCCGTAGCGCGCGATGCTTCGAGAAAGTAGGCGATCTCCATCTCCCCGGCGATGGCGAGCAGCTCGTCCTCACAATCCAAGAGGGAGAGCTGGCAGCCGTCGCAGGAGGCGAACTTCCAGACGGCGAGTTTGGGTTTTCGCTTCATATCTCCCTCACCCCCAGCAGCCACCTGACCTTGTCATATCGGAACACCGGCCCGTCCTTGCAGACAAAATACGGCCCGAACTGGCAATGGCCGCACATGCCGATGCCGCACTTCATGTTCCGCTCCATGGAAAGGTAGATCGCCTCCGCAAGGACACCCCGCTTCATGAGGTCGGCGATCATGAACCGCATCATCACTTCGGGCCCGCAGAGCATGGCGATGGTATTCACCGGATCGAAGACTGTGCGCGGGAGAAGGGTCGTCACCACCCCCACGTTGCCCCGCCAGTCGACACCGGCACGGTCGACGGTCACTTCAACCTCCATATCCATGCGGCCGCGCCATTCTTCGAGTTCGTCCCGGAAAAGAATATCTTCCGGCGTCCGGGTACCGTAGAGAAGGACAACCTTTCCGAACCGCTGCCGGTCGGCCATTATTTGGTAGAGCACCGGCCGGAGCGGGGCAAGGCCTATGCCGCCAGCCGCCAGCACGACATCCCTTCCAGCCGCCTCTTCCATGGGCCACGGCGTACCGAAGGGGCCACGGACACCGAGGATATCGCCCTTTTTCAGCTTGTCCATCGCCCCGGTCACCGTCCCCACGGAGCGGATGGTGTGTACCAGCTTTGCGCCATTGGCCGGGTCGCCGCTGATGGAGATGGGCGCCTCCCCCATGCCGAAGACATAGAGCATGGTGAACTGGCCGGGGCCGAAGGAGAACCCGTCACCGTCCACAGGCTCCAACTCCAACGTAAAGACGTCGTTGGTCTCCCGCTGTATCCGACTAACCTCGTAGCGGCTTGGATGCATCGGTCCGTGAGATAAGGCGCACGGTCCCGTCATACCTTCTTCTCCGGGGGATGAGGACAGTAGACATCGAGAAGCTGCACCTGCGTCGCCTTGAGCCGCTCTTCCATGATATGGGCGAACCTCTTGAGAAGTTCATACCCTAGATGATGGTCTTCCTCACACTTGCCGCGCAGGCACTTGCCGTCAAGGGTAATGGCCCGCGTCTCCTCCACCGCCCGCGCCGTGTAGTGCCAGTGATACGGCGGAATGAGCCACGACCAGCCCAGTATCTCGCCGTCGCCCACGGTCTGCACGGTGAGCGCCCCCCGTTCGGGAGAGGTCAATTCCAGCGCGATCCTCCCGTGGCGCACCACGTAGAAGAGGTTCGCCTCCTCCCCTTCGCGAAAGAGAACTTGTCCCTCTTTAAAAACCACGTTGGCCGCACAACCAACCACGAGGGCGAGATAGTGGGGTTCAAGCCCGCGGAAGAACGGGTGGTCTTTCAGGATTGACTCAAGGGTTTCCATGGGTCTCCCTCCTTATGGATTCAACCTCTTTCGTAATATCAATCCCCACCGGGCACCAGGTAATGCAGCGACCGCACCCCACGCAGCCCGACGTCCCGAACTGGTCGATCCATGTGGCCAGCTTGTGGGTCATCCACTGCCGATAGCGCGACATGGTCGACGAGCGGACGCTGCCGCCGTGGATATAGGAGTGGTCCATGGTGAAGCATGAGTCCCACCGCCGCCACCGCTCGGCATGCTCACCGGTAAGGTCGGTGACATCCTCCACCGTGGAGCAGAAGCAGGTCGGGCAGACCATGGTGCAGTTGGCGCAGGAGAGGCAGCGGGTCGCCACCTCTTCCCAGCGGGAGTGCTCGTAATTGGCGTAAAGGTGCTCCTTGATTCCGGTGGTATCCAGCGTCCGCCCCATCCCGGCGGCGGTATCCGATACCACTTGCCGGGCGGCGCTGATTTCCGTCGATGTCGCCTCCCGGTGCGGGATATCGGCCAGAAGCTCCACTCCTCGCGCACTCCCCGTCTCGACAAGAAAGTAGTGGGCACTCCCCTCAAGCACCTCGGTGAGCACAAGGTCGTAGCCGGAGTCGGCCCCCGGCCCTGTCCCCATCGACACACAGAAGCAGGTACTCGCCGCGTGCCCGCAGTTGACGGCAATGATGAACGCGTTGTCACGGCGGGCCTTGTAGATGTCATCGACGTGATCGCCGTCAAGGAATACCCGGTCCTGTATCTCGATGGCATGCAGGTCGCACGGCCGCACCCCGAAAAAGGCATAGCGCGGAGCAGGTTCGGCTTTACTTTCTATCTGGAAACCGTCGTCGGTCCGTTGTGCCTGCCAGAGCCTCGCCCTGGGCGGGAAAAGGTACTTTTTCCAGGAGTGCGGGCCCACGGCGTAGCCGAAGAGGGCGTCGTCATCACGACGTTTCAGACGGTAAAGGCCGCCGTCCTGCTCGTCGGTCCAACCGACGGGAAGATCAGCAACGGAGAAGATGGTATCGTAGAGGATAGCCTGGTCGCGCACCGCAGGGCCAATAACCTCGTACCCATGGGCACAAAGAGCCTGCATGAGCCGGTCGATCCCGGCATGATCCAGGGTCGCCGCCATGGCTTTTTGGGGCTGTTCCATAAGGTTGCGCATAGGTACAGGATACCTGTGGACAGGCTGAAGTCAAGGATAGTCCTGCCGGAGCAAACAGCAGCGAGTATGGTATATTGAATCATAACTTGTCTATTTTCCAATGAAATTAAAGATTTATTAATCCATGAAGAACAGAGAGTCGCCCTACCTTTACAGCCTTGTCGCTGTCTTTGTTTTTCTTGCCATGGGTATCGCCGTGGCGGGATACTTCTATTACCGCCATAACGCCCAGGCGCTCATCCAGACAAGCCAGAAACAACTCATATCGATCGCCGACCTCACGGTGACATTGATTAAAAGCTGGAGAGAGGAACGGCTCGGCGATGCAACCGTCCTCGGCACCACCCCTTACCTGTCTGAACTGGCGTCGAGAATGGCGGGAACAGGCCCTCCGGTCTCCCCCGCAGAACGCAAGAAGGCCACCGAATGGCTGGAAGCCTATGAACAGGCCTATGGCTACAAGGCTATCCTTATCTGCACCGGGGATGGCCGCATACTTCTTTCCAGTACCGACGACGACAGGATCAGGCCGGGACAAGAGGACTGGTTTTCGTTACAAGCCGGCCAGGACAGGGCGTCCATGTCCGATATTCACACGGGACCCTATGGCACGGTCATCCATATGGTATCTCCCATTGCCGGGACAGCCGGTATATACCACATCATCTTTGCGATCGATGCCGCCGAATTCTTTTCCCCCATTATGGAATCATGGCCAGTCCAGACCGAGTCCGGAGAAATCCTGCTGGTCGAACAAGCGGGCAACCAGATACTGTTTCTCTCTACATTGAAACGACAGGCTGGCCGTATTTCAAGCTTTCTCCTCGAGGCGAGGCCTGACCTCCCGGCTTTCCATGCAGCACAGGGCGCCTCCCTGGAGATGGAAGGCATTGACTACAGTGGCGTCCGCGTAATTGCCGTAACCCGTCCGATACCGGATACCCCCTGGGGCATCGTTACCAAGGTCGATGTCCGGGAGGTGATGGCACCCCTCTACGGAATAATGTATCAGGTCATCCTGATCTGCACCCTGCTTATCGGGGCCGCTGCTGCTGCCACAACTCTTTTGTGGCAGCGTCAGCGGACGGCAGCCCGCCTGGCTGAAGCCGAGCGCTATCTGGTGGTTTCAAAAGACCTGGAGGCAAGCGAGACCAACTATCGGCGACTCTACCAAAGCATTACTGACGCACTGGTACAGATGGACATGCAGGGACGGATTATCGACTGCAACCGGGCCTTTGAAGATATGCTGGGATATTCCCTCGATGAGCTGAAAAACAAGGCCTATGTCGAGCTTACTCCTGAACGGTGGCACGATTTCGAGGCATGGATTGCGGCGGAACAGATTCTGCCCAGGGGTTATTCCGATGTCTACGAGAAGGAATATATCCGCAAGGATGGCACGCTGTTCCCTGTGGAATTGAAACATTTTCTCCTCAAAGACGACAAGGGCGAATTTATCGGCACCTGGACTTTCGTCAGAGATATTACCGAGAGAAAGGAGATTCAGCGGGCCCTGAGGGAATCGGAGGAACGCTTCCGGTCCATCTTTGAGAGGTCCATGGATGGGCTGGTGGTGGCCGATATGGAGACCCTGAGGTTTGTCATGGCGAACGAAGCCTACTGCCAGATGCTGGGCTACAGCCGTGAGGAGATAGAGAACCTTTCCATCGTCAACGTGCACTTTGAGGAGGACCTGCCCTTTATCATGCAGGAGGTTGCCCGTCACATCCGTGTCGGCGGGGGAGAGTCAAAGGGTCTCCGCATAAAACGAAAGGACGGCTCTTCTTTCTTCGCCGACGTTGCCTCCTACGAGGTCGTCCTGGGCGGCAGTCGCTATCTGACCGGCATATTCAGGGACGTCAGCGACAAACTGCTCCAGGAAAAGGCCCTGCTGGAGGCCAAGGAGGCCGCCGAGGAGGCCAGCCGGGCAAAGAGCGAGTTCGTCGCCAACATGAGCCATGAGCTGCGGACCCCTCTCACCGCCGTGGTGGGTTTCGGCAGCCTTCTTCTCCAGTCGGAACTCACCGCGCGACAGCAGGACCATGTGACGAAGATACAGGGTTCGGCCCGGTCGCTGCTCCAGATTATCGGGGATATTCTCGATTTTTCGAAGATCGAATCGGGGAAAATGGAACTGGAGTCGGCCGATTTCTATCTGGATGACGTATTGGGCCACGCCATGAACCTGGTCACCGTCAAGGCCCAGGAAAAACGGCTTGAACTCATGCTTTCCGTCGACAACGACGTACCGATGGTGCTCAAGGGCGACCCGTTGAGGCTGGGGCAGATTCTGATAAACCTTCTGAGTAACGCCGTCAAGTTTACGGAACGAGGTGAAGTGGCCCTCGCGGCAACAACCGTTCAGGGCGGGAAGACAACAGACGACATCATGCTCAGCTTTACCGTCAGTGACACCGGGATAGGGATGACCGAAGGACAGAGGGCCGGGCTCTTTCAAATGTTCAACCAGGCAGATACCTCTACCACGAGAAAATACGGCGGCACCGGCCTTGGGCTGAGTATCTGCAGAAAGCTGGTCGCGCTCATGGGCGGAAGTATCACCGCTGAAAGCGAAGCCGGCAAGGGGAGCCGATTTACCTTTACCGCCCGGCTCAACCGCTCGCCTCTTGATCAGCCGAGGGAGTTCAAAGCCATCTCCGGCCCTCAGAGGATGCAGGCCATGGTAGTAGATGACAATAAAGCC
>JAOUDF010000061.1 GCA_029859385.1 Nitrospirota bacterium | reverse complement strand
CGGTTTTTCTACTCTTCCAACGTTTTGAAAAGGTCGTCGGTAACCGCCGCAAGCTTCGCCTGCTGCTTTTTCATCTTGAACATCTCATCACATATGTTCAGCGCCGCCATCACCGCCACCCTGGACGCCGAGGCATCGGACACCTTCGAGGCCACCTCGCGCATCTTGCCGTCCACGTATGCCGCAAGGCTGGTAACATAGGCGGCATCGGCATCACCGCGCACCATGTAATCCTGGCCGAATATCGCCACCTTGATTCCTGGTCGTGCCGTATGGCTCATATCTCCACCTTTTCAAGCTCTTCGAGCAGCGAACCTATCCGCCCTCTTACCCGGTTTCTCTCGTCGGTCACCCTTTCCAGTTCTTCCTGCAATGACTGGACGCCTTCAATATCGGCCTTTGCCCTGGCCAGTTCCTCCGTCCGGGACTCCAGCTCGGCCTCGAGGGCCTCAACCCTCCGGAGCAACTGCTCCTTCTCGTGCTTCAGCGTCTTTACCACCTCCAGGACCTTCATGATCCTGCCTTCAAGGTTCTCGATCTTTTCCAAGGACATGATTGTTTCTCCTAATATACACATTACAAATGCTACGAATTATGTCGCAACTATATCACGATAGACGGCAGCAGGAGAAGTGTTTTGTCCACACTGCTACACATATATTCCCTAATTGATTTCATCAATAACGCGAATACACTCCACGACGCCCCTCATTAAAAATATACATAAGACGTATGTGCCATTCATCTCTACCCAAGTTGTTTGGAATAGGATTAAAGGGTGCGGCTGCTCTTGCGGAAGCCATTGCAAAATTATCCAGCACAAGAAAACCGGAGGATTTTTCTAAGCTTATTTCTTTAGCGGACCCATCCTTTGCTATGATGATAACCACCTGCACAACTCCCGACAATTTCATCATATCTTTTATTGCTGTCTTTGATAGCGTGTGTTCAATCTTGTCAAGAGCAATAATTACCCCTTTCACCATATCTTCTCCAATAGTCATTCTATAGCTTTCATATTTTAACGCCTCTAAATCTAAACTCATCCCCTTGTTTTTTTCTGGTAGCTCTCTCTTCGGCTCCAACTTGGCTGCCTTCTCCAGATCCTTTTCATTAATAAACGGTATCTGCATCCGCGGGAAATCCAGCGGAGACTCCTGTTTGGCAATTTCCCGCTTCTGGTCACGCATAAGCGGCAACGGCTTTGGCAGGGGCGGCGTAACGTCTCTGTCCGGCGTGACGGGCGCGGGTACAGAAGCAACAGGGGGTGATGCCGGCTGCGGTAAAGATGGTGCCGTCGAGGGAGGCGCAGGTACGGGGACCTCGCCGGGCGATGGCGGTGTCTTGGCGGAGGGCGAAGAAAGGGAAGGCTTCACCACTTTTGGAGGCTTGCCGATCGGCACCGTCAATTCCGATCTCGGAGCCGGTTGACGGGAAGCCAACGGCGCCTCGGTCGAGGTTTTCCCCTTGCCGGATACACCCCCTTTTTCTTTTCCGCCAGAAAACTGTTGTAATTTGGTGGGGAATTTGCCTATTATTGCCGACGTTGGCACCTGCAGCAGTTCAACCTCGGCCAGAGACCCGTCGCTGCTGATCGCGGGCTTGAGCAACAAGCCCCTGAACAGAAGCACCAGGGACAGATGAAAGGCTAGAGAGATGATCAGAAAAAAACTGAGATTGCTGTGCCGTTCCATGAAAAATCCGTACTCCCTCCTTCTCCTTTTTTCACAATATACCAACAATGTGGCTCAGGCAATCATTACCTTGGCAGCATGGCAATCATTGGCAGGCAGGATGCATTACCATGCATGACATATGATTAATGTCATACCACCTTGACAAAAGGAAGGTCTAAAGTATGCCGGTTTCAGGCAGGCTCTAGAATTGCGCCCGCCTGCTTTATGGATATCCACACCGTACACCACACAAAGGTCAACGGTTTAGTGAGAGGGCTCGGTAAAAAACAATAAACATACCATCTATAGAGAAGGAGGTACAAACCGACCAGAAATCAACGTCAAACAGTTTACAATCAAGCCACTTATTAAGGAGGTGATCGGAATGAGCGAACAGAAAATACCAAGGATGCAGGCCTTTTATGACGACCTCTTCCTGCTGTTCCTTCTCGGCGTTGTCATACCCGTGGTTTCCTACACGGTATGGGGAATGATGGAAATCGCCAATACCCCCCTGGCTCCGGCGAGGGACAAGGCAGGCATTGTTGAAACAGTCGCACCGGCCGCCGCTCCGGAAGCCGCTCCGGCTGAAACCACGGCTCAATAGCAGTAAATTGCCTATTATGGGAGGAGAAAGTCTATGAGTATATCAGCACCAGAGAGGGTCTGGTGGACGCCTGTCGACAAGGACGAAAAGATTTGGGTGACCATCGCCCTGATCTTCTGTCTTGTCACCTTCTTCATGATGCCTTTCTATCATGTAGTCGGGAAACAGAACACCTCCAGCGAGTCGTATCGCATCGACCCCGCCGAGTTTGAGAAGAGGACCGAACTGTTCATTCAGCAGAGTGAAAAGGTTGGTGAAACCGCCAACGGCCTGCCCATTGTGAAGCCCAGGGGCGAAGATGTATACCTGCTCGCCAGACAGTTCCAGTTTGAGCCGGCCCTGCAGCTGGAGAAGGGGAAGACCTACCGTTTCCACCTCTCCTCGGTGGACGTACAGCACGGCATGTCGATTCTTCCGCTTAACATGAACTGGATGGTGATCCCGGAGTATGACTACATCGTCACGATTACTCCTACCACCAGCGGTGAGTTCCCCATCGTATGTAACGAATTCTGCGGTGCTGCCCACCACGCCATGCTGGGCATGATCATCGTAAAGTAATGGAGGTGTCCAAATGGCATTAGAACAAGACATGAGGACCTGTTCCATTACAGGCCTCAAGGTACATAAACCGGCGGAGAACCTGATCAAGGCCAACGCCGTGTTCGCGGTAGTGTGTATGCTTCTGGGCGGCGTGCTCGCCCTTGCGGTTGCGCTTACCCGCTGGCCGGTAACGCAGCGCATCATCGATTCCGACCTGTTTTACAGGGCCCTGACCGGCCACGCGCTTGACATGCTCATCGCCTGGATCATCTTCTTCGAGATGGCAGGCCTCTACTTCGGTTCCGCCGTCCTCCTGAACGGCCGCGTTGCCGCTCCCAAGATCGGCTGGCTGGCCTTCATCCTCATGGCAGTCGGCGGCCTGACCATCAACTACGAAGTGGTCATGGGACATGCAACCGTCATGTTCACCTCCTACGTGCCGCTCCAGGCATCACCGCTCTACTATCTGAGCGTGATCCTGTTCGCCGTAGGCGCGCTCATCGTCTGCTGCCTGTTCTTCGCCACCATCGTGAAGGCGCGGCTTGATGGGACCTATACCAATCCGTCCCTTCCGCTGGTAACCTTCGGTCTGGCCTGCGCCGCGATCATCGCGGTGGTTACGCTGGCCCATGGCGCCATCATCTACATCCCGACGCTGCTCTGGTCGCTGGGCATCATTCAGCATATCGACCCGATGACCTACCGCGTCATCTGGTGGGCCCTCGGTCACCCGTCCCAGCAGATCAACGTTTGTGCGATGATCTCCTGCTGGTACCTGCTTGGCACCCTGACCGTGGGCGCCAAGGCCGAGAACCAGAAGTTGGCGCGTACCGCGTTCGTCTTCTACGTTCTGTTCATCAACGTTGCTTCCGAGCACCATCTCCTTGTTGACCCGGTCATCAGCCCGGCCCACAAGGTATGGAACACCGGCTACGTTATGCACCTTGCGGTTCTCTCCTCCATGATCCACGCCCTCAAGGTTCCCGCGGGTATCGAGAAGGCGCTCAGGAGGCAGGGCTACAACAACGGCCTGTTCGAGTGGCTCAAGAAGGCTCCCTGGGGCAACCCCTCCTTCTCGGGTCTCATGCTGTCACTGTTGATCTTCGGCTTCATGGGTGGTATCACCGGCGTTATCTTCGGTACCGAGCAGGTGAACCTCACCGCCCACAACACCTGGAGAATCACCGGTCACTTCCATGCGACGGTTGCTTCCGGCACCACGCTGGCCTTCATGGCAACGACCTACTACATCGTGCCTATCATCTTCCAGAGGGAGATGGTAATGAAGGGCTTGCTGAAGTTCCAGCCGTGGCTCTTCGGAATCGGCATGATCCTGATGGCGGGTGGTCAGATGCTGGCCGGTATCTACGGTATTCCGCGTCGGCACTATGACATCTTCACCTTCGGCGGCAACCCGCTGACGGTGGCGTGGGATCCCACGGCCATGCTGTTCATGACCATCTTCGGTGTAGGTGCGATAATCGCCATCCTTGGTGGTGTAATCTTCGTACTCACCGTCGTGCTGTCGATCATTGCCGGCAAGAAGGTAGCCTAACTTAGAAGGAGAATAGAATTATGGGTAGTGACTACAAAGCACCCGGAACCTTTGTCCTCGCTATGATCTTTCTTGCGACGTTCATCGCGTTCTACTTCATGAACTTCAAGTACCTTTCCAGCCTCTGGGAAGTACGCTAGTCAGAGGTTCATCGCAAACCGACGGGAGAGGGGCGGATTACCGCCCCTCTCCCCTGTTTTTATAAGGTCTTATGATTCGCTCGTCTTCATTCGCTCCAGCGTCCGTTTCAACGGACACCCCTTCCGGCAGGCTCTTTTACTCCTGGCTCCTCTTCGCGGTAACCACCCTGATCTTCGCCGGGATATTCGCCCTCATGGTCGCCCTGGCACGTACGCCGGGGATCATGCATTTCCTGCCGGGCAAGGATTACATATATATCTGCCTTGTCGGCCATGTCGACATGGCGGTCATCATATGGTTTCTGGCCTTCCAGGGCACGCTGCTCGTCTATACCAGTTCGGTCACACGAGACGTTCCCCTGTTCAGTCCCGCCCTTGGCTGGGCCGGGTTTATCTGCGCCGTTACCGGCACCGCACTGGTAGCCCTGACCGCCCTTTTCGGGCTGGGACCGGCAATCATCGTGAACTACATCCCGCTGGTGGAGCACCCGTTTTTCTTCGCAGGGATCATCATGGTCGCCATCGGCATGATCCTTACCCTGATCAACACGCTGGTCACCATGACCAGGACAAGCCCCAACGGCGGACTTGATCTTGCAGCCTTCGGCATGATGACCGTCGGCATAACCCTGGCCGTTGCCCTTGTCTGCTTTGGACTCGCCTGGTACCTGCAGATCGACAAGGCTTTTCTCGACCATGAACGCCTCTTCTGGGGCGGCGGGCATATTCTGCAGTTCGCCAACGCCATGACCATGATAGTCGCCTGGTTGATGCTGACCCGCTATACACTGGGCAAGGACCCGATAGGCACAGGGATCGGAAAGGTACTGTTTCTCCTTTACCTCCCCTTCGTGCTCTTCGCGCCGGTCATTTATTTCATACGGGACATCGCCGAGCCGGCGCACAAGGAGTATTTCACCGCCCTCATGCAGTGGGGACTTGGCTGGTCGACCACCGCATTCCTGATCGCCATCCTCGCCGCGGTGGTATCGGCTCGAAACGGCTCATTCAGGAATCTGCCCTGGGGCAACCCGGTATTCAGCTCGCTCATCATGTCGATTGCGGTATTCAGCATGGGAGGCAGCATCGGCCTTCTCATCCATGGCGTCAACGTCATCATCCCGGCCCACTACCATGGCGCCGTGGGAGGAGTGACCATTGCCCTGATGGGATTGGCTTTTGCTTTCGTGCCCGCACTTTCGAGAGAATTGAGCATGAAAAAACTTGCCAGAAGCCAGCCTTACGTCTATGCTACAGGCCTCGTACTTTTTGCCGTCGGCCTTTTCATAGCGGGCGGTCATGGTGTTGCCCGAAAAACCTACGGCGCGGAGCAACAGCTTAACAACATCGGCAAGATTATCGGCATGAGCATCATGGGTATCGGCGGTCTTGTCGCCATAGTAGGCGGCGCGTCCTTCGTCCTGGTCGCGCTGATATCGCTGATAAAGAAACGCAAACATATCGACAACAACTCCGGCCGTGAAAAGGTCGGGATTACTACATCGCACGCTGAGGCAACAACACCTTAACCGGGTTAACTTGCTGGAGGTAAAAAATGGGACTGAAAGCCTATCTGCCGCTTCTTAAATTGAGGATCGGTGTACTCATCACCTTCTGTGCCATCGTGGGCTTTGTGGCGACCACCGACCAGCTGAGCCTGGCCAAACTGGTGTTCCTGACCATTGCGACCTTCATGGCCTCGGCCGGTGCCGGAGCTTTCAACCATTTCTTCGACAGAGACATCGACGGTATGATGAAGCGTACGTCGACCCGTCCCCTTCCTTCCGGACAGGTCAGCAACGCCTATGGCGTTCTGGGGATTGCGGTCGGATTGATGCTCGGCTCCTTTATCTTCTCGAGCCTTACGCTCAACTACATCGTCTCGCTCCACCTGTTCCTCGGCGCCTTCACCTATGTTGTCGTCTACACCGTCTGGCTCAAGCGCCGCAGCTGGCTCAACATCATCATCGGCGGCGCGGCGGGGAGCTTTGCCGTGCTGGCGGGCGCCGCGTCCCACAGCACCGAACTCTGCCTGACCCCCATCTGGCTCGCCCTTGTGCTCTTCTTCTGGACGCCTTCCCATTTCTGGAGCTTTGCCATCGTCCACAAGGACGAGTACCGCAAGGCGGGGGTCCCCATGCTCCCCGTGCTGGTAGAAGACTCAAAGAGCGCCTGGTGCATACTGGTCAACACCGCCCTTCTCGTGGGTTCATCCCTTCTCGCCTACTTCTACGGGACCCTTGGCGCCATTTACCTGGCAGCGGCCGTAGCCGTAGGGGTCTACTTCCTGTACTGGAACGTTCAGCTCATACTGAATCCGTCCAAGGATGTCGCCTGGAAGAACTTCAAGGCATCCATGGCATACCTCGGCATTCTGCTGACGGCCATTATTTTTGATGTCATTGTCTGATTCACAAAAGTAGTCACCGATGATCAAAGTCTTATCGCTTCTGGCCCTTGCCCTGTCCCTTGTGGGGCAGGCAGGTACCGCCAACGCCAAAAGCCCCCTCGACGACAAGACCCAGGCCCAGAAGATACTCAAAGCCACCAACGACACCATTGGCCGCAAGGTAGACAACTACACCTTCGTGGATCAGGACGGTAGCGAGTTCACCCTTAAAGACCTCCGGGGCAAGCCGCTCATCGTCAGTTTCATCTACACCAGCTGCCCCGCTATCTGCCCGACCATCACCGGGAGCCTTTCCTCCATCATCGAACAGGCAGGGCCCGACTGGGGCAAGAAGTTTTCCATCCTGACCGTCGGCATCGACATCGCCAACGACACGCCCGACAGCATGAAAGAGCATGCGGAGCGATTCATCAGCGACTTCAGCAACTGGAAGTTCGCGTCCATGAAGGACCAGGCAAGCCTTGACAAGTTTCTCAAGGAGTTCGGCTTTTACTACAGCAAACTGGGAGAAGGGAACTTTGACCACATCAACATGATATCGCTGCTGGACGGCCGCGGCGTTATCTATCAGCACCTCTACGGGATAACCTATAAACCGGAGGATGTAATGGCCGCGCTCAACGACATGAGCGTGGGGAAGAAGCCCAGCGCGGCCTATTCAGGTCTTGTAGGCGGGCTCAAGCTCTTCTGTTCCGTATACGATCCGGTCACCAAGTCGTACACCATAAGCTTCGCCATCATCCTCAACTATTTCATCCAGGCCTGTATTTTGTTCGGCGCACTCTACTGGACCTGGTCGAAGAACATCCGCTCGCATTTCAGCAAGAAAAAGAAGAAGCAGGTCATCCCTTATACACCGGTTTAACCAAATAATATCGAGGTTATACAATGCCCTTTGATCTATCGTACGAATACAGTGTTACCGTCGGAATACTTGCCCTGCTCGGCCTCTTCGCCTCCGGGTTCATCAGCGGCATATTTTACTGGGCCGCCAGGGAGGAAGCCGAGGACCGGCCTCCGTTCCTCCGGAAACATGCCCTCTACTTCGGCCTGAAGATCGCCGAGTATACCCTGATGGTCGTCTCGCTCTATTTTCTCTTCGTCAGCATGGGATGGATAACCACCGCCATCGCCTACATCCTCATGGAGTATCGCCTGCATCACATGCTTAAGCCGTTTTACAAGAAGCGCTTCGGCATACCGACGGAAAAGGCTTCTACCCCCGCCACGGCATAAAAAAAGCAGGGGAGGCAATTCCTCCCCTGCTCCGAATCAGTTCAGAAGCGTTCGATGGTTAATCCACCACGAAATCCCTCTTCTTCTCATCGAAATCAATCACCGTAACCTTGCCCTCCTTGAGCTCGATGGTCCCGTCAAAGACATGGTCGATAGCCTCGGGATTGCCGGTGTTGCTCATCCGGATCACGACCTTGTGAGGCCCCGCGGCAAGTATGTGCTTGTTGTAGATCGTAACAGGGCCATCCTTTTTGAACCCGCTTGGCTGAGCAATCCTCTCGACCTTCTTCTCGCCATCGAGGCTCATTTCGACATAGACCGGATGCCTCTCGGGCTGGCAGTCCATAGGCTTGCGCTGGTAATAGGGAAGCTTGGCCAGCTCTTCCGGCGTCCGCTGGACGCAGGGGACCAGCCTGTCACCCAGGTGCTTTATACTGAAGATGAAGCCTGCCCTGTCCTCGGGATAGAACCGGTAGGTGGCGTCGGCCATGAAGTAGATGGGGATGAGTGGTATCAGCATCAGAAGGGCGGCCGGAATAATGGCCGACTTCCTGAACCGCTCGGTCCTGAAGAGCGGTATCTCTTCCTTTTGTGTCTTGAGGTCCTCCTGGAAGGTCTTTATTCCTTCGAGCAGTTTGTCGGTCTGGAGCATGGAGAGCCAGAACGCCCTGACTTTGGTCCGGTCCACATTGGACTTGAGATACGGCATCCGCTCGTGCATGAGACGCCCCTCCATCCACTTGTGCCCCTCACGGTAGTGGCAGTCCCCTACCTGGCACCCGCAGATGAAGACGCCGTCGGCGCCGCTCTTGAGTGCCAGCTCGATCATGGACGACTGGATCATCCCCGCGCACGGGAAGCTCAGGATTACCACGTTGGGCATCTCCTTCAGGCAGTCGTGCTGCAGGTCAACCAGCCCGTCGAGCGGTGCGCTGTTCTCACAGACAAAGCCGATGATGGTTGGCTCACCGCCACCCCTCATCTCCGGAGAACATTGGGTAACGATCTTTCGCCTGATCTCCCCCGAGAGCCGGTCCTGCAGGTCGATGGCCTTGAAGTCGCAGGCGCCGACACAGATACCGCAACTGGCGCAGCGCGACTCGATGACATGAGCCTCGAAATCGAAATGCTGCCCATCGGTCCTTTTCTGCATATGTATCGCTTCGTAGGGGCAGTCCTGATAGCACTGGGTGCAACCGGTACATTTGGGGAGAAAGACCTTTGCAGGCGCCGGTTTATCCGACTTCACCAGCCAGGGGATAACGGTAAACAACGCAGTCGCGCCTATCATCAAACCCCATGACAGCCAGCCAGGGACGTTCTGGATAAAGGGGAAATAGAACAGGAAAAACCAGTCGATCGGCACCGAGGTGAAAAGCGTGGTCAGATCGCCCTGCGGGGCGCTGGTGGCCGGCTTTATGAGTGAGAAGACGACAAGGACGATCACGATCAGATACATGATCTGCTTGGGTGGATTGATCACCGGCCGCGATATCCTGGTGACATGCAGCCAGAGGAAGGCCAGCAGGTAGACCGGCAGAAGGACGTGGATCAGCAGTACGGCAAGGAAAAAATTGTCGGTAATGACGGTGTTGTTGAGAAACGAACGCTGAATGGCCTCGCCGGCCGAGGGGATAAAGCCGAAGAAATCAGTGGTCAACAGGGCGGCCATCTGCCCCTTCATATCCCAGACCATCCAGTAACCGACGATACCGGTGGGGATGATCGAGATAAAGATCATGACGCCCGTAACCCAGGCGATCCACCGGAAGCGGCGATAGCGGTCGGTGAAGTAGACGTGCAGAGTATGTATTATGGTGGCGATCACGAGACCGTCGGAGGCATAGCGGTGCAGACTCCGCATGATCCCGCCAAGCCACCATTGTTCGTGGGTGAGGGCCTCTACCGAAGGATAGGCGTCCTGGGCGTCGATCCGATAAAAAAGGAATATGTAGAAACCGGAGATGAGCACCACCCAGAGAAGAAACATGGCGATGGCGCCCATGAAATGAAGCGGGTTGTAACGGGGAGTGAGGAGCTTGTTGAGCCCGTCCTCAAGAACCAGAAATGCCTTGTGCCCGGTGCGCAGGAACCATCGGTACATTGTACCTCCTTATTACACGATAGAAATTTTACCTTGCCCGCCCCAAACCGTTGGCATGAGAATATTCGAATATTCTTTATGTGTCAACTCAATTTTTGAGTTTTCAGAATACACCAGAGTACAGGCCAACCCCTCATGACATACATCATATTTCCTATTTCTATTAAGGAGCTATTGTGCTGAAATTTCGAACATAATAAAGAAGGCCATTGTGGAACAATTTATTCTCAGATTTTTCAAGGCATCCCTCATATACCTCGCCCTGGGAGCCCTGGGAGGTGTCGCCCTGGCGATCTGGCCGGCATCGTCAAAGGTATTTTTTCCCGCCATTACGCACCTGAGCCTCATCGGTTTTATAACCCAGATGATCATTGGCGTCACTTACTTTATCATCCCCGTCTTCATCAAGAAGGATATCTACAATAAACGATGGGCGCTGATTCATTTCCTGATGGTTAATATAGGGCTGGTGGGGTTTAGCCTGGGATATGCCATGTCGTGGTTTACGGTCATGAAAGTGGCGGCAGTCATCGAGGCACTGTCGGTCTACTTTCTGACCGTTATCTTCATGGCCACGGTCATAAAGGGGCCGCCTGTAGACAGGAGCAAGGATCCCTGGTTTGCAAAGCACTGCATGTTTCTTGTCAGCGAAAGCGACAAGGAAGTCGACAAGTGGGCGACCAACTTCACCCGGGCGAGCATGACCTATTACCTGATAGGATGCACCATGGGCGCCATGCTGACCCTGGACCCCATCCGGTTCTACTTCCTCAGGTTAAGCCACGCCCACATCAACCTGCTGGGCTGGGTGGGCATGATGATCGTCGGCGTCGCCTATCACTTTCTCCCCCGCTTTTCGGGAGTGCGCCTGAATGCACGGCTCGTGAAGTTCAATTTTCAGCTCTACCAGGTAGCCTTTCTGGGCCTGATCATCATGATGGCCATGGTCCAGTACTCCGACCATCATATCTTCAGGCACCTGAGGATACTCTTTGCCGTCCTCGAGGCCACCTCGCTGCTCATCTTCGTCGCCACTATCTGGAAGGCGGTGAAACCGAAGTTCTGCCCGGTGTACCGTTAGGGCACAAAAAAACACCCCGAAGCCTGATCACCTCGGGGTGCCTTGTGTATCTCTCTATCTTCACAACCTTACAATTTCTACTTCCTTCTTCTCTTCTTCTCAAAGAGCGCCATTCCGGCCAGACCTATACCCAGAAGCGCCATGGTCGATGGCTCGGGAACAGGTGCTGGAGGTGTATCGCCGCCACCGCCTCCAGGCGTGCTGCCTCCAGGCGTGCTGCCTCCAGGCGTGCTGCCTCCAGGCGTGCTGCCTCCAGGCGTGCTGCCTCCAGGCGTGCTGCCTCCAGG
>JAOUDF010000060.1 GCA_029859385.1 Nitrospirota bacterium | reverse complement strand
CTCAACCGTGATTACCGGGGAAAGGACAAGACCACCGACGTCCTCTCCTTCTCCATGCACGAAGGAGAGGCCATCCCCGGCGAGGAAACGCTCCTGGGGGATGTCGTCATCTCGCTGCCCGTTGCGGAGCGGCAGGCTGCCGAAAAGGGGCATTCGCTGGAACAGGAAGTCACCATTCTCCTTATTCATGGCATCCTGCACCTTCTGGGATACGACCACGAGCGGGGAGAGGAAGAGGCCCGTAAAATGGAGGGGCTGGAGCGGCAGCTTCTCAAAAAAGTCCAACGTTCAACATTCAAGGGTCAAGGATGAAACCCAAAGGCTGGCTCCAGAGCGCCAATGTCGCCATAGAGGGGATCCTCTACGCCGCCAGGACGCAGAAACATATGCGCTGGCACCTGCTGATGGCGCTGGTGGTCATCATAGCCGGTCTTCTGCTCGATGTATCGGCGGTGGAGTTTATCGCCCTCTCTTTTGCGGTAATCCTGGTCATGGCGACGGAGATGCTGAACACGGCCGTGGAGGTCACCGTCGATATGATCGCCGAGGGGTATCACCCCATGGCGAAGATCGCCAAGGATGTAGCCGCCGGCGCGGTATTTCTCGTTTCGTTCGGGGCGGTCATCATCGGCTATCTCGTCCTTTACCCGCATGTGAAGGATATTGTATACTCGGGCATAATGTTTCTCGAAACCGCGCCCGAGCACCTGACCGTCATCGCCCTGGTTGTCGTCGTCATTACGGTTGTCATCGTCAAAACAAGATTCGGCAAGGGGACGCCTCTCCACGGCGGCATGCCCAGCGGACATGCGGCGGTCTCCTTCTCCATCTGGATGGCGGTCGTACTGCTGACGGAAAATCCCCTCGTCGCCCTGATCACCTTTGTGCTGGCGGCGATGACCAGTCACAGTCGTCTTCTTCTGGGTATTCACAGCCTCTGGGAAGTGGTGGCGGGCGGCATTCTGGGTGCGTTGATAACCCTTCTCATTTTCCAGCTTTTTTAACCGGCGCATGAAAAAGAAACCTTCCACCGAACATAACCTCTTCAATGAGGTACTCATGGTCATCTGCTGCATGGGAGCACTCTTTGTGCTGCTGGCGCTCCTGACCTACCACCCCGCCGATATCACACTGAACTCCGCTTCGCTGACAGGGCTCAAGGGTGAATTCGGAAACCTGATGGGAAAGAGCGGTGCCTGGCTTGCCGACATCCTCTTTCAGGTCATGGGGGGGGCAGCATTCATCCTGCCGGTCTACGGCTTCATCTACGGGATCAGCCGATTCCGCAAGGCCGACCGTTCGCACCGGGGGATCAGGATCGCGGCATCGATACTGCTCGTGGTGTCGGTGGCGATATTGCTGAGGTTGCGGGGAGAAACCATCAGCCTCTTCGGGGCCGTAATACCGGCGGGTGGGGTCTGTGTGGGGCTGCTGGCGGCACTGCTGCTGAAGCAGTTCTCGATTACGGGCGCCCTGATGATCAGCATTACCAGCCTTCTGGTCTCCCTCATGCTGGCGGCCCGGTTTTCCCTGGTGGCCCTCTTTGGCGGCATCCGGGGACGCATGGCGACGGATTCGGCCGGCGGCGACCTCGCGGCGACCGCGGATTTTGCCGATGACGACCTCACCGATGATGATGAACCCCTGCCCCCCCTGCACGAACCGACCATTGTCGATAAAAGGCCAGCTGAGGTGGTCCACCGGACGACCCTCGACCCCACCCAGGAGGCCTTCAGTTTCGCCGACCCGAAAGGCGAGGCCTACCATCTGCCGCCGTCGTCGCTCCTCCACGAACCTCCCAAGAACGAGAAGAAGATCTCGCGGGACGACCTGATGATCCGCTCCGACCTCCTCACGAAGAAGCTCCTCGACTTCGGCGTCGAAGGGCGCGTCACCCAGGTATCGCCGGGACCGGTCATTACGATGTATGAGTTCGAGCCGGCCCCCGGGGTAAAGGTCAACCGGATCGTCAACCTCGCCGACGACCTGGCCCTGGCCATGCGTTCACCGGCCGAGGTACGGGTATCGCCCCTGCCCGGCAAGGCCGCGGTGGGTATCGAGATACCAAACCCGAGCCGCGAGTCGATCCTGCTGCGGGAGATCATCACCTCCGCTGCCTTCAAGACCGGCGGCTCAAAGCTTATGCTGGCCCTGGGGAAGGACACCATCGGCGCCCCCGCATGCAGCGACCTGGCAAAGATGCCGCACCTGCTGGTGGCGGGGACTACCGGTTCGGGCAAGAGCGTCGGCGTCAGCAGCATGATCGTGAGCATCCTCTATAATGCCGCGCCCTCCGAGGTCAAGTTCCTGATGATCGACCCCAAAATGGTAGAACTGGCCATGTTTGACGGCATCCCCCACCTGCTTTCCCCCGTCATTACCGACATGAAGAAGGCGGCGGATGCCTTGCGGAAGGTAATCGGCGAGATGGAGCGTCGCTACTCCCTCTTCGCATCGACCGGGGTGCGAAATATCGAAGGGTACAACAAGACCATCGCGTCGACCAAGGAGATACGGGAGGGGATGAAGGCATCCACCAGCGAGGGGGATGTCCCCGACCCGCTCCCCTATATCGTCGTCATCATCGACGAGCTGGCCGACCTGATGATGGTGGTCGCAAGAGACGTGGAAGACGCCATTGCCCGGCTGGCCGCCAAGGCCCGCGCCGCGGGCATCCACCTCATCATCGCCACTCAGCGGCCGTCGGTAGACGTCATCACCGGCGTCATCAAGGCTAACCTGCCGACCCGCATCTCCTACAAGGTGTCGTCGGATATCGACTCCAAGGTCATCCTCGACCAGCGGGGAGGCAAGCAGCTCCTGGGTAACGGCGACATGCTCTTCCTCGCGCCGGGGACGTCCAAGCTGTCGCGCATCCACGGCCCCTATATCTCCGACGAGGAGATCAGGGCGATTACCGATTTCATCAAGCAGCAGGGGAAGCCCAACTATCAGCCCTTCGAGCAGATACAACCGCCCGCGCCCGAGACCGGCGTCGGTGGAGGCGACGATGCCGAGCGGGACGAAATGTACCGCCGGGCCGTGGAGCTGGTCACCACCTCGGGACAGGCGTCGATCTCGATGCTTCAGCGAAGGCTCAAGATAGGCTACCCCAGGGCGGGAAGGATCATCGAGATGATGGAGGAGGACGGCATCGTAGGACCGGCTGACGGGAGCAAACCGAGGGACGTACTGATCAGGAGGGTGGATTGAGGAAAAGAGCTATAGGACTTATAGGGCTTATAGGACTAATAACAACCTTCTCGCCTGCCATGGCCGCCGACATCGATGAAGTGCTGGCGAAGATCCACAAGAACTATTCAGGTATGCGCGACATGAAGGCCCGGTTCAGCCAGGAGGCCTACAACAGGATATCGAAGATGACGCTGAAGGAAACGGGGACCGTCTTTGTGAAGCGCCCCGGCCTGATGCGCTGGGACTACCAGTCGCCCCAGATCAAGCAGCTCGTCATCAACGGGCATACCACATGGTTCTATATCCCCGAGGACCGGCAGGTAGTAAAGGGTGAAATCGGCGACACCGCCTTTGCCTTCCTCACCCACAACCGGAACCTGACGGAGGACTTTAACGCCGCCCTCGGCCCCGACGAAGGGGGGTCGGCAGTGGTGGAGTTGACGCCCCTGAAAAAGATGGGTAATATCGCCAGGGTCCGGCTGGTGGTGACGCCGTCCACCGGGAACGTGGAAAAGGTAATCACCGTGGACGGGTTCAATAACACTACCACCATCACCCTGTCGGACATGCAGATGAATGCCAACCTGTCGGCCGGCCTCTTCGACTTCAACGTACCCAAGGGGATACGAGTCATGGATACCGGAAAAACAGACTGAAGACCGAAGACTGAAGGAACGACGGTAAAGCCTTTACCTTCGGCCTTCAACCTTCAGCCTAAACCCCTGAACTTATAACAGGAGAACCTCATGGCAAGTGAATCTTCATTCGATATCGTCTCAAAGATCGACATGCAGGAGCTGGACAACGCCGTCAACCAGGCGATGAAGGAGATCGGCCAGCGGTTCGACTTCAAGGGGAGCAAGAGCAGCATTGCGATCGAGAAGGAGGAGCTGGTGCTCGTCTCCGACGACGACCAGAAGATGAAGAGCGTGGTGGATGTGCTTCAGTCGAAGCTGGTGAAGCGGAATATCCCGCTTAAAGCCCTCACCTACGGGAAGGTCGAACCGGCGGCGGGGAGCACTGTTCGGCAGCGGATAACGCTTCAGCAGGGGATCCCCACCGATAAGGCCAAAGAGATAGTCAAGATCGTGAAGAACTCGAAGATCAAGGTACAGGCTGCCATCCAGGGCGACCAGGTGCGGGTGACGGGCAAGTCGAGGGACGACCTCCAGGCCGTCATTCAGCTGCTAAAGGGGGAAGACCTGGGGATCGACATGCAGTTTACGAACTACAGGTAAATGCAGGGGCGAACCCCTGTGTTCGCCCTTTTATCGGGCAGGCATAGAGACATGCCCCTACACAATCATTTCAACGCCCTCGCTACCGCCTCAATCACCTTTTGAGGTTCGTAGGGCTTCAGAATATAGTTTGCGGCCCCCTTCGCGAGACACTCCATTACTTTTGCCCGCTCCGACAGAGACGACACCATTATAACTATTACCTCGGGGTGTTTTACCTTGATGGCGGAAAGGGCCTGCACGCCATCAATGTCGGGCATCTCTATGTCCATGGTCACCAGATCGGGAGAAAAGGCAGGAATCGTGGTTATGGCGTCACGGCCATTGGCAGCCTCACCTACGATGAGATAGCCGGCGTCTTCAAGAATATTCCTCATCATGGCACGCATGGAGGGTGAATCGTCAACGATCATTATCCTCTTGCCGGTCATTTCCCTCGTCACGTTTGCCTTAAGAGAGAGAAACAGTTCCATCTGCCCCATTTCTCCGAGAGGAAACGAGGTTGCTACAAAATCGTGAGTTCCGCCCTTCCCCTCTTTACCGTCCCCCACTTCAGGTTCGGTCGCCGCGCAAACGAGGCCCTTCTGCTTCAACTCTTCCACGGTACAGCTGATGAGTTGATTGGCAAACTCCGCAAGGAGCTCCTTGACTTCCCGGCTAACCTCTCCGAAAGCACACCCTTCGTTCAGAAGTTTCTTGTGAATGCGGCCAGCCACCTGGCAGGCAGCGGCATCGGAGAACCCGATAAAAAGACGACCCGAGATATCTCCATCAAGTCCCACCTTGACAAATACGGAACTCTTTGAACCCACGTCGCAGGTTTTTATCATGTTGCGAGGACCCGGGGCAATCTCGAGAAACCGCTCAATGACGGAACCGAAAGATGTCACAAATATCCTGATCTCATTTACATCCAGAAGCCTAAGCTGCATCATTTACTTGCCTTACCCTTCTCTTGCGATAGATCGTCGGCTCAACGAACTCTACGAGGTCGGTATGCTGCCGTAATGATTCCGCATGCCCCATGAACAGATAACCGCCATCCTTCAGGTGACTTACCAGCTCCTCCACCACCCGTCGCTGGGTTGTCCTGTCAAAGTATATCATCACATTACGGCAGAAGATCATGTCGAATTGCGCCTTTACAGGCAACTTTCCTCCGGCGAGATTAATCCTCTTCAACACAACCCAGTCGGCAATATCCGGCGTTATTCTGCACATCCTGCCCGATTCCTCGAAGAACCGCCGCCGTCTGGAGGAAAGCTCGCTCACACTCTCAACGGTATATAGTCCCTCAGCTGCCCTTTCCAGCATTTTAAGAGAGATATCCGAGGCAAGTATCTTGACATCCCAACGTTGAGGAGACGGCAGCCCTTCCATAAGCGTCATGGCAATGGAATAAGGCTCCTCACCCGAGGCACATGCCGTGCTCCATACCCGGATTCGTCGTTGCCCACCGGCCTCCGCCCGGTTCACAAATTCAGGAAGAACCGTGGTGAGAAGAAATTCGAACTGGTTGTTCTCCCGGAAGAACGAAGTGACATTGGTAGTCACAAGCTCTAGCAGTATCTGAAGCTCCTCCTTCCCTCCCTCGCCCGAAATATAGTTCCAGTACTCCTCAAAAAAGTCGATTTCGAGGAATGACATGCGCTGCCTCAGCCTGTTCGCCAGGAATGAATTCTTATACGAGGCGATATGTATCCCCGCAGTCCGCCGGATAAGTTCCCGGAAACGCTCAAAAAGAACCGGCTGGATTATTTCCCGCGCAGACACGCTGGCAGCTACCCTCTCAGAATTCATCGTCCTCTCTCTGAAGGGGTTCGAAGGACCCGCCCCTTCCCTGCGCAGCTTTTTTCGCTGGCCTGTGCAACGGCGTCACCTTGCCCGATATCACCCCGGTGTCCGGCACCTCAACAATTTTCGACTGCACGGTCGGTACTGTGTCAGCGGAAGAAGAAATCCCCTTATCGGATACGGAGGTTTCAATCAGATCGTTACTGCCCGGAGACACCTTGAATGACCGCACCAGCGTACACAAGTGCTGGGCAAGCTCGGCCATATCGCTTGCAGCCGCCGATGTTTCCTGATGGAGGGCGGCGTTCTGCTGCGTAACCTGATCGAGCTGGACCACTGCCTGCTGTACCTGCTCGGCCCCATGGGCCTGTTCCTGAGAAGCCGCGCTTATCTCCGACATCAGCTCCGCCATCTGCTTCACGTTGTCGACGATCTCCCGGAGAGTTGCAAGAGACTGGTCTGCCAGCAGTGAGCCGTTTTCCGTCTTCTTGAGGTTCTCCTGGATGAGTGCCGAAACCTCTTTGGCCGCCTTTGCCGACCGCTGGGACAGGTTGCGCACTTCCTGGGCAACAACCGCAAAACCCCTTCCATGCTCACCGGCCCTTGCTGCCTCCACAGCGGCGTTCAGGGCAAGCAGATTGGTCTGGAAGGCGATATCGTCAATGACGCCGATAATATCGGCGATCATCCTGCTGCTGGTGCTGATTTCCTTCATGGCGGCAAAGGCATTCCCCATGACACGGCCACCGTCTTCCGCACTCTGCCTGGCCTGAGACATCAACCGGTTGGCATTTTTGGCAGAATCGGCGTTCTGCCTGATTGCATCGGCCATTTCATCCATGGTGGCAGTCGTTTCCTCTACCATGGCAGTCTGGACGGTAAGCGTGCTGGCAAAACTGTCGTTCGCCTGATAAAGCTGCTTGGCCCCGAGAGAAACGTCGTATGACCGCTCAGTCACCTCTTGAAGCAGTTTCTCAAAGTTGTCTGCCATCTTGTTGAGGGCAATCTCCAGACGACGGAAATCCTCATCTCCCTGGTGCGAAACCCTTCTGCTGAGGTCTCCTTTCGCCATGGATTCGGCGGCAGCTACAATATCTTCAAGGTTGCTCGATACCCGGCGACCAAGAAACACTGCCACGAAAATGCACAGCAGCACCATGGCGAACGCTATCCCGCCCCAGGAATTGAGAAACGCCGAGTGCGCGATAAAGGCATGGTCTAGATGTGCCTTTGCCCTTGCGGCGCTTAATTGCTGAAGAATATTGAGGTTCTGCATGGCATCGTCAAAAGCGGCCCCTGCAACAATAATCTGACCCTGCCCTTTCTGCACGCCGGCCAGGATAACCTTCTCGCGAATGTCGCGGTATGAGCTCCATGTCGTCTTGAATGTGGCGACAGCCTTCTGCTCTTCCGCATCAAGTCCCGGCAAATTTTGCATCTGTTCTACCGTATGGAGCATCTCCTCTTCTGTCTTCAGGAGACCTTCATGCATGGCTTTCTCCAGCCTCGGATCCGCGACTACTGCCATGGCAGCAAGCTGGCTGTTTATCTGCTGCGCCTTTCTGTTTGCCTCAGCCACAACTCTGCCCAGCTCGATATGCGCAGCAAGCGCCCTTGATGTGGCGCTGTCTTCCCGCGCGTGATAGGCGCTGAGGCCGCCGGCGACAATGATCACCGCTACTACCAGAGAAACGCCCAGATAAATTATCTTCCTGAAAGACATGTTCATAATAGTACCCTCCGCAGCATCAGCTTCGGCCTCCAATTTCTTCCGCAACAAACAGACGGTCAACATCTAACAGCATTATCATGCGACCTTCCAGCATCACCATTCCTCTTATCAATCCGGCTCCGGCTTTCATACCCATGTCTTGAGGCGCCATTATCGATGCCTCCGGCAGGGAAAGCATGTCATCGACCGTATCTGCGATGAACCCGAAAATCCCCTCATCGTTCTGAAGGACGATCATGCTGGTGTATCTACCGTATTCCATCTCCGGGAAACCCAGCCTCAACCGCAGATCCATTACCGGCATAATCGTTCCCCGCAAATGAGAGACACCCCTGACAAAAGACGGGGCATACGGTACTCTCGTGATAGCCGACACTCCGGTGATCTCCAATACGCGGAGGGCATCCACGCCGTACTCTTCACCCGCCACCTGAAAGACGACAAACTGCTTGTCATCTCCCTGTTCACTACCCTGTCGCTGTTGCGCATCATCTTGCGGCATGCTCACGCCTTTCTTCATAAGCAATCACGCCCGGTATATCCAGTATCAGCACGATGCTGCCGTCACCGAGAATAGAGGCGCCGGCGATTCCGGGAGTACGGTTGAGCATGTCACCCAGCCCCTTGATGATCAGCGGCTGCTGCTCCAGTACATCATCAACCATGAGGGCATAACATCGATCATCAACTTCGATAATTACCACGAGTGCGTTGGACGGCTCTGTTTCCCATGCATTTCCGCCAAGGGTTTCGTAAAGACGGATGAGAGGAATACAGCCGTCCCGCCAGAAGAGCACTTCTTCGGTTCCCTGAACCGTCTTTATCTCCGAAGGCAGCGGCCTTTTGCTCTCCAGGATTGCCGTTACCGGAATAACAAACCGCTCATCTCCCACCCGCACCAACTGCCCGTCAATAATCGCCATGGTCAAGGGCAACCGGAGAACAAAGCGGGTGAAGGCACCGGGCCGCGTGGAAATCCCTATAGTGCCTCCGAGAGATTCCACTGTTTTTTTAACGACGTCCAGTCCCACCCCACGACCGGAAATATCGGAAACCTCGCTGCTGGTCGAAAATCCCGGCTCGAATATGAATGAGTAAATTTGCTGCTCGCTCATCTGGATATCGTCACCCTTGAGCAACCCGACGGACCTGGCCCTTTCCAGAATGGCTTCCTGGTCAAGCCCCCGACCGTCGTCTTCTACGCTGATCACCACCGTCCCGGCCTCTTCCCATGCCTTGAGACGGATAGTGGCCGCCTCTGGTTTCCCTTTGGCCACTCGTACGTCCGGTGGCTCAACCCCATGGTCTATGGCATTGCGAAGGATATGGGTAAGAGGGTCGCCGAGATGCTCGATTATCGCCTTGTCGAGCTCGGTATTCTCACCGGCTATGACCAGTATTGCCTTCTTCCGGCACATGGCGGATACATCCCTTACCATCCGGGGAAACCGGTTGAAGACATTGCCTACCGGAAGCATGCGAAGCGACATCGCCGTTTCCTGAAGGTCTCGGCTATGCCTTTCCAGGCGCTCCATGGCCTCCTTCATCCCCGGCGCGCTCTGCCAATATTCAGCCAAAGACCCGTGGGAAAGGAGTGACCGCGTAATGGTCAGTTCACCGCTCAGGTTCACCAGCCGGTCAAGTTTTTGCGAGTCCACTTTGACCGAAGAACCGCCCAGCCCCCGGCTGATCGCCTTCTGTTTTTCCAGAGCCGCCCCAAGCTGGAGGGGGGTAAGCATTCCTTCTTCAATCAGTGCTTCTCCCAGTTTCTTGTCAATGGGCTGATTTGCGAGAACACGGGTAAGTTGCCCCTCATCTACCAGACCATCCTCGACAAGAATGGAGCCAAGAAGGCTGCCGGGACAATCGGAGAGCGTTTGGAGAGGGTCCTCAACTGAAGCGGTAATCTGCACATCGATACCTCCTCCCACCATCCCCGCGATGTTCCGGAGAAGCAGCTCCCGGGGAAGGCCGGAAGTACCGTCTATTTCCCACCACATATAGCAAATATCAGGAGAAAGCTGGTTCAGGGGAGGGAGATCATCGCTCCGCGCCTTTAAAGACGTAATAGTGAGTTCTTTCGAGAACTTTCCCAGCGCCAGCAGAGGATCTTCTCCTCGACTGAGGCACAACGGATTGGGATGGTATTTGACATGAACACCGTTGGCAAAAGACAGGGAATGGGGCGCAGCTGTTTTGCTCATCGACACGGGAGCCGGTGACGCTACGGCCTTTCCCTTGCTGATTTCGTATATTCTGACAAGGATATTTGCCGGGACGGAAGGGTCGACTTCTCCCTGACCCTTTTGCGCGGCCAGCATCTTTTTGAGGCAGTCGGCGGCAGCCAGAATGAGAGAGGTCCGTTCTCCCGTAACCGGAACAGACCCTTTGCGCATACCATCCAGCATCTCCTCAAGGGAGTGGCTGAAGGAGGCCACTTCGGACATGCCGAAGCTCATGGCCCCCCCCTTGATGGAGTGGATTGCGCGGAAGACGGCACTCAGCGCATCTTTGTCCTTGAGATCGGCTTCAAGGCACAGCGTGTCAGTCTCCATCGACCGGAGGTTTTCATCGCACTCCTCAATAAATATCTGAAGCAGTTTTGATTTATCCAAGACACTGTCCGAAATCTTAGTTGTGCAGGGACAAGGCGCAATGAGCTTGAGTCCGGCGTCACTCGTAGAGTAATGGCTTGAAGCCGGCAAGTTCCACGATTTCCTCACAGGAGACGGACGGCCTGGAAATCATCAGCTGCTTCTTCCGGCCTCTGAAGTCTTTCATCGCCGCCGCCAGGACTTGTAACGCGGGAAAGCCTATGGCTTCGACCTCGCTGATATCTATAAGCAGATCACGGTCTTCAGCCGCTGCATCCTTGATAACCTCCAGCAACTCCGCGGCGGCAGAGATATCCAGCTTCCCATCGACTACGATACGGTCAAAGAGATCATCGCTCATTCTCAGTATCACCGGATGGCCCCTGAAAAATTAAACAGTTTACGAACAAGTGGTTGTGGTTTCGGGACACACAAGGAGTTATGTTTTGTTTCGGCAGAAGGAGGGGAACCTTGAATATATCTGGAATTAATTGATTTTAAACAGACAATGACGGGATATATGCAGGGGCGCAGAGTCCTGCACCCCTGCGAAGGGGAAAGAACTATTTCACCGGGTATCCTTTAGCCTTCCATTCCATGATACCGCCGGTCATGTTGCTTACGTTCTTGTAGCCGTTGGTCGTAAGTATTTCCGCGGCCTTGGCGCTGCGCTTTCCCGATCGGCAGTAGACAACGATTTCAGCATCCTTGTCCAGATGGCGGAAGTGGCTCTCCAGCTCCTGAACGGGCATCAGGAACGCTCCCTTGATATGGCCGTCCTCTTTCCACTCCTCCTTGGTGCGCACATCCACGAGGGTGAACTTCTCTTTGGCGTCGAGCTTCGCCTTGACCTGTTCCACCGTAAGGTCCTTGTATGCCTTTTCCCCCGCATGGAGGGACACGGAAATCGCAAGCGTCAGCAACAACACGGAAACCACAACGGCGATTCTTCCGAGAATCTTGTGATACATTGTTTCCTCCTCAAGTAGTGCGCATCTGAACGTGAAACGCACCTGTCTTTAATTAGTGCAGATAACGGACCTGCTTGAACCCTCTGCCCACCATCTCATTGGCCCCTTTGCGGGCGCGCATTCCGCT
>JAOUDF010000059.1 GCA_029859385.1 Nitrospirota bacterium | reverse complement strand
GTCATCGCCGCGAACTTCATTCTCGGTGACCATTCCACCCAGAATGACGCCGATCTCCTTTTCGAGGTCCTTCTTGGTGAAGGTCGTGCGGATGGCCTCATCGAAGGGCACATAGGCGGCGTAATTCTTGTAGTTGTCGATGCTGACAAAGGCCGGGGTCTTCCCGAAGTGATACCACATCATGATGCAGTGGCCCGCCTCGTGGAGGGCGATGTTCCTCTTTTCGGCCTCGCTGAGTGCCTCAGCCCTCTGAACGAAGAGGGAGCGGGAAGCGGGGCGCGCCCTCTGATGGCTCCATCGCCTCAGCTCCTCTATCTCTTCCTTCTTAAGCACCGACAGGGGGGTGATGTTCCGGATGGCGGTCAGGATGGCGTCCTGGCTTACGTCGAGAGAGAGGAGGGCGTCGATCTTGTCCTCGATCTCCTTCGAACTCTCGCCACCGTGTATCTTGTTGAAAGTGGCGACAATGGAATCCTTGGCCGCCTGCTCGATCTCGGCGCCGGTGAACCCCTGACTGTTCTGCGCCAGCTCGCGAAGGTTCAGCTTGCTGAGATTGCCGAGCCTCTTCTCCAAATGAATCCTGAAGATCTCTTCCCGCTCCTCCACGCTGGGGAGGTCTACGAAGAAGACCTCGTCATACCTGCCCTTACGCCAGAGCTCGGGCGGGAGGTTCTTCGGTTCGTTGGCGGTGGAGATGACGAAGACCGGGTCTTCCTTTTCCTGGAGCCAGGTGATGAAGGTACCGAAGACCCGAAGCTGGGTGCCCGAATCGCCCTGATAGCCGCTGATGCCGCCGAAGGCCTTGTCGATCTCGTCGATCCAGAGGATACAGGGGCTGACCGCCTCGGCCAGCTGGATGCAGCGACGGATATTCTTTTCCGACTCACCCACGGTGGAGCCGAACAGCCTTCCCACGTCGAGCCGCAGCAGCGGAAGGTTCCATATACCGGCCAGGGCCTTGCAGCAGAGCGACTTTCCCGAGCCGGGAACGCCGATGAGCAATAGTCCCTTGGGGACGTCGAGACCAAGAGTCGCGATCTTGTCCCTGCTCAGCCTAAAGACATGCTCCCTCTCGACAAACCAGCTCTTTATCTCGCTGAGGCCGCCGATATGCTCGATGGCCTCCTTGTGGGGGTAGTAGTCGAGGATCTTCTGTTTCTTGATGATCTGCTGTTTTTCGTCCTGAATGTACGAGATGCATTCTTCGTTGAGGGCTCCGTTATTGAGGCTGATAGCCTTCCGCAGCACGCGCTTGATGTTGTCCATGGAAAGCCCCTGGAGCGACTTGAACAGGATCGACCGGGTGGAGGCATGCCATGTTGTCGGGATAAGGTGGCCGTAGGTCTTGGTCACCATCTCGGCGATCTCGTCGTAGTCGGGGAGAGACAGCTCCAACACGATAATGTCTTCTTCAAGCTCCGGGGGGATTTCACTCAGCGTGGGGGAGAGGATGCAGATGGTATTGAGGGTGCGCTGTTCATCGGTGATGGCGGGAAGATCTCTGAACTTCCGAAGAAATTCGTGCGAACTGAAATAGCTTGCGATGTCCTTGAGGAGGAAGAGGTTGTTGGCGTCGCCCTTGCCGATCTTTTCCTCGATGGTGGCCAGCACCTTCTCCCGGCCCAGCTGCTCCCTCTTCTTTTTTTCGCCACCGTAAAGCCCGCGGGAGACCGACCATGACCAGAAGGTCGACTTCATCGATTCACAGATGCTTTCAACAATACTTTCTACCCGCCGCTCCTCAAATGACACAAGCCAGAGGATCGGATACCGCGCCTCGATGTGGATTTTTATCTCGTTTTCGAAGTCTCTGGTTTTCATATTTTTACTATAGCATAAAAGGTACCGGAATCTTTAAATTATTCCGATTATATTTCGACGGACAACCCCCGTTGAAATCTAATCATACGGGGATATTCACAAAAAATATGCAGAGCCAGGTAATCAGCAGGATACCCCCAAGCCAGCTGACGTATTTATAAAGACGCCTTTTCTTTCGGACGATCCATTCCTTCAACAGAAAGACCGACAGGCCTATCAGGGGCCATTGAAGCGCTGCCGAATCTACCGCGCTTCGGGGAATGGCTATCAGTGCCAATATGCAGAAGAGAGCAATGGTGATGTAGCCGTTGACCCTGTGTATCCTCACGTCAATGGGATATAACTTGCTCTTTACCAGCTGCAGCCCGCTGATGAAGCTCGTTGCCGCAAGGATAATCCCGATGCTGGCGAGAATTATGGAGACGTTGGAAAAGATGAACATGCTATACCCTGTAGATCTTTCTCAGGATTCTCTTCTGTATCAGGTAGGAGATAATACCCAGATACACCAGGACCAGCGGCATGATGATGTATATATTTGACCAGGTCGAGTTGTCAACGAGAGAGTTGTTGCCTCCTTCTCCGATGACGATGCCGAAGCGGTTCCGCCAGAGCCTGTTCTCCTTCAGTACGTTATCCCGCGAGTCCCAGAGGAGGATGCCGTTCCATGCATTGAGGTTGGCGTTGTTGTCGGTAAGGGTATTGCCATTGGAGACGCTGAGGAATATTCCGTTGTCGCTGTTTGAATTTGCGGTATTTTGCTGGATGGTATTGCCGTGGGATTTTTCGAGGTAAATGCCGTACTTGTCGTTAAGGTTGGCCAGATTTCCCGTCAGCCGGTTGCCGCCGGAAGAAAGAAGAAATATCCCGGTGGCATTGTTGGTTGCCCGATTGTCGACTATTACCGAATCGCGGGAGTTTTGAAGGTAAAAACCCGCAACTCCCGAGCCTTTTGCCGTAAATCCTTTGATCTCGGCGTGCTCGGCATTCATCAACCTGAAGACCGGTTCAGAGGGAACCGCAGCCGTTATAGTGGTCCGCTCCGCACCGTTGCGCGACTTTACGATGACAGGTTTCGTGACGACGATATTTTCCCTGTATTCGCCGTCATTGACGAGGATGGTGTCATTCGGGGAGGCGGTATTTACCGCCTCCTGAATGGTTTTGGAGTTGTCGGGGACAATGATGGTTGCAGAGAGGAATACAAGCGCCGCTAGTGACAGCATGTATCCAGGGCAATCTCTTTCGCCGCAAGGGTCTTGGAGTGGAATTTGTGGCGTTCGGCGGCCTTTTCTTCGTCGGGCATCCGCTCACCGGCTTCTTTGGGGACAAAGTTCTTCTCCGCCTGCTCCAGGGCGGTCATGATAGGCTCATTCATGTCGTCGGTGACGAACCGTTTGACGAAGGCGAAAAATTCGTTGTCTTCCTTCCGTACATGGCTACGCAGAGCAACGAGGGCTGAGCCTATGACCTTGTCGTTGATGGTGTCGTCCCGAAGAGCCTCACGGAAAGAGTGTACCAGCGACGCAATCTCGCGATGGTCCTCGTTGATACAGATGATAAGGCCTTCGCCGAAGGGGACAAGGTCCTTGAGCATAGGGAAAAGGACTTCTTCCTCCTTGATGCCTGAGTGGAGATGAAGGGCATTGTCGAGGTCGTTGGTGGCTGTCCAGAGGCCGTCAAGATCCCTTGCCGTCAACATCTCTTCCACCTTTTGGGCTTTCTCGAGGACCATGTTGTGCTCAGCCATAAGGTTGGCGATGGGGTCGCGCACGACATCCCTCTCGTCCGGCACGCCATTGAGGTCGCTCAACTCGGCCACCTCGATCTCAGCCACCTCAAAGGGCTGAGAATACCCCAGGCGACAGGCGTGCTTGGGGCTACGGATCATCTTCTCATCTTCGAAGAAGCTCGAGCAATGGGCCAGCTCGGCCTCCGACATGAGCAACTCACCCTTCTTGCAGAAGACTACGCATGAAGGGTGCTGGCAGGTGTACTTTACTTTCAGAATCCGGTCAGACATTGTACCACTCCCCCGGCCGTCCTCCTCCCGCAAGGGGAGGTCTACACATGTCCCGCGATTTCAGATACCGGAACACCCGGCATGTTGGTGGGCATGGTAGGGACGCCAAACTTATCGTTAAACTTGGTTACGATATACAGCAGCGTTCTGTGGTTCAACAGAAGGCCTTTGAACAGGTTGGTCTTGCTGAGACCATCGAAGTAGAACTCATAGGAGAACTGTACCTGCTTGGGCAGCCCGTCGTTATCGAAGTTGATGTCGTAGCTGTTGTCCAGGAAGAGAAGGTCCTTCCTGATCTCGGCATAAAGCTCCTCCCTCTCCTCGTCCGCCATCTTGCCGAGCTTCTCGATATGCTCCGGCGCCAGAGAGACGCCGTTCAGCAGAACAACGAGTCCGGGAAACTCCTTGGGCTGAATAATCCGCTGCCTCTTCTGGGTTGCGAGGGGGTAATCGATCTCCAGATGAAAATTGGCGTTCTCATCGGTGACGACATCGTTCACCATGTGGTTGTTCTCGGTGAGCCACTTCTTGATTGCATCTTTCGCTTCCTGCGGGGTGTTGAAAGCCATTCCTCTCTCCTTCTCCTTGGTTAATTAAGAATGCTTATTAATAGAGCTTATTAGTTTACTACAAAAAGACTTCCGGTGTCCAGTTATTAGTGACTTTTGTGCCAATGGTCGCTAAAAGTCCGAAAAGGGGTGTTCATCAGTCTGTCCGGCAATTGACGGGAGATTGCCGCATCCCTATACTTCATAAAAATTATCAACCTTCCTTAACCCTTCTGGTTTCGAGAGTTAAATGCCGCTTCGCTCGCTGTTTCTCCTCTTTCTCAGGCTCGGCGCCACCTCCTTCGGTGGCTACATGGTGCTTGTCGCCCAGATACAGGACGAAGTGGTCGAAAAAAGGAAGCTGATTACCCCGGAAGAATTCCTCAAAGGGCTCTCCCTCTGCCAGCTTCTTCCCGGTGCCCTTTCGGTCAATGTTTCCTCCTACGTCGGGCACCGTCTGGCCGGGACTATGGGCGCCGTCGCTGCCATCATTGCCGTCCTCCTTCCCGCTACGGTACTCACCCTTGTTCTGGCCATTCTGTATTTCCGGTTTCATCATCTTCCCGCCACCGAAGGGTTTTTCCAGGGTATCGGACCGGTAGTCGCCGTACTGATCGGTATCGCCGGATGGCGGCTTGCCGGAAGGATGGGGCGGGGAACCATCCCTGTCATCCTGGCGGCCGCCACCTTTGCCTACGTTGCGTTTTTCGGAGGGAACATCCTTGTGCCGCTCATCGCCTCGGGACTTGCCGGGCTGGCAACAGGGGAGAAGAACTGATGATATTAGCAGGAAGCGATCTTTCCATACTCATTACCCTGCTGTGGACATTCCTCAAGGTGGGGGCGCTCATCTTCGGTGGTGGTTACGTCATGATCCCCTATGTCGAAGACATAGTCGTAAACCAGCATCACTGGCTCACACGGCAGGAGTTCATCGATGCCATTGCCGCGGGGCAGGCCACCCCCGGCCCCATTGTGGTCAGTGCCGCCTTCATCGGCTACCGGGTGTGGGGGATGGTCGGCGGCCTGCTCTCGCTCTTTGCGATTCTCATCCCCTCCTTTGTCCTGCTGATGCTCCTGGTCCGTAAGCTTTCATTGTTTTCAAAAGGGCGACTGGCCGAATTTCTGCGCGGAATGTTCCCTGCAGCCGTTGGGATCATCATGGCCGTGGCCTTCAACCTGGGGAAGACCGCGCTTGTCGGACTGCCGCAGGTCGCCATCGCCGTTGTCGCCTTTATCCTTCTGGCGCGGTTGAAGGTAGATCCGCCTTGGGTCATCGTGGGGAGCGGGGTGGTGGGGGTGCTGCTTTTACAGTAACCTCTTCCCGGTCTTCAACGGCTTTTGCAATATCCTAAAGAGAAGGCAGGAAAGGCACGATATGTTGAGCACAGGCATTGTCCGGCTTGACACGAGCCCATACAGCGTTACAATGCAGAGCATCCTGCTGAAAAGGAGCCACCCATGCAGCTTATCTTCGAAAAAGGCCGTCCCGGCCGCAAGGGCGCCAATCTTCCCAAATGCGATGTACCTGAAAAACCGCTTCAGGAGCTGATTCCCGCCCGTTATCTCAGATCCGAACCCGCCGGGCTTCCAGAGCTCTCCGAGCCCGAGGTGCTTCGCCATTTTATAAACCTTTCCCGTAACAACTACGGCATCGACCTTGGGTTCTATCCTCTCGGATCGTGCAGCATGAAGCACAACCCCCGGGTCCACGAACTGATCGCCGCCATGCCGGGTTTCTCCGCGGTGCATCCGCTACAGCCGGTGGAGCTGGCCCAGGGGGCGCTCAGGCTTATGTTCGAACTGGGGGAGCACCTTAAGGAGATCGGCGGCATGGCGGGGGTGACGCTCCAGCCGGCGGCGGGGGCCCACGGCGAACTGGCGGGGATGATGATGATCCGGGCCTATCACCGGGAGCGGGGCGACACGCGGACGAAGGTCCTTATCCCCGACTCGGCCCACGGCACCAATCCCGCGAGCGCGGCCCTGGCGGGGTACCGGACGGAGGAGGTAAAGTCCAACGCCCACGGCACCGTCGACCTCGACGATCTGAAAAAGAAGGCAACTTCGGAATGCGCGGCCCTGATGCTGACCAACCCCAACACCCTCGGGCTCTTCGAGAAGGATATCGTAGAGATCAAGCGTATCCTCGACGATGTCGGGGCGCTGCTCTACATGGACGGGGCGAACCTCAACGCCCTGGTGGGGCTGATACGTCCCGGGGATATGGGTTTTGACGTGGTGCACTTCAACCTGCACAAGACCTTTACCACCCCGCACGGCGGCGGCGGGCCGGGGGCGGGACCGGTGGGGGTGAGCGAGCGGCTGCTGCCCTATCTTCCGGTGCCGACGGTGGAGAAAAGCGCCGACGGTCGATATTCTCTCAAGCACGACCTGCCGCGCTCCATCGGGCGTCTTTCCACCTTCTACGGCAATTTCGGCATCATGGTGCGGGCCTATGCCTACATCCGGACCATGGGGGCTGAGGGGCTCAAGGCGGTGAGCGAAAACGCGGTGATCAACGCCAACTACATGATGGCAAAGCTCAAAGACCTGCTCCCCCTGGCCTATCAGGGCCCCTGCATGCATGAGTTCGTCCTGACAGGAAAGCCTTTGTTGAAAGAAACGGGGGTACACACGAGGGACGTGGCGAAACGGATCATCGATTTCGGTTTTCATCCGCCGACGGTCTACTTCCCGCTGGTAGTGGACGAGGCGATCATGATAGAGCCGACGGAGACGGAGACGAAAGAGACCCTCGACGCCTTCTGTGACGCATTGGCACAGATTGTTAAGGAGTGTCGTGAAAACCCGGAGCATGTAATCACCGCGCCGCATACAACCCCGGTTGGAAAGCTGGATGAGACTAAGGCGGTAAAGGAATTGAACATCAAGTGGATACCACCGAGGGGCGAGGGGTGAAGTCGCTGAAGGTTTCTACCAGACAACGGGCGGAGTTTGTGGATATTACCTCCCAGGTGCAGGAGGTGATTTCACGGGCGGGGATGAAGCAGGGTATCTGTCAGGTCTATGTCCCCCACACGACAGCGGGGGTCACCATCAATGAAAATGCCGACCCTGACGTAGTGCGGGACATGATTGCGACGCTGGAAAAACTGGTGCCGCAGTCGGGGAGCTACCGGCATGCGGAGGGGAATTCCGATGCGCATATCAAGGCGTCGATGATGGGGTTTTCGGTCACCGTCCCCGTTGAGCAGGGACGGCTCGCATTGGGAACCTGGCAGGGGATTTATTTCTGTGAATTTGACGGGCCAAGGGGCAGGCAGGTAACAGTGACCCTGATACCTGCTGCCTGATCGATTCTACCGGGTGGCGAAACGGAACCCTTTCGCAATGTCGGAAGTGGACCTCGACACAAGGACCGTTGCCGTCTCTTCCTGAACGCCGATGACCGTAACTTCCGCCACTACTTCGTCGGGATAAAAGGCGGGAACCTCGTGCCGCAACGCCGTTATCTTGTCCCCTTCCCGGATGACCTTGAAGGTATCTCCCAGGACAACACCGTCCCGGCCGCCCCGATCGATATAGACAATGTCATGCTCGGCAGCTATCTCCTTTTCGTCCTTCATCTCGATGACGTAGCCGTTCTGCGCCCTGTCCGCCGAACTCCTGGTGAAATCCTTGTAGAGCGGCTTCGGCTCAACATGGGGGATGAGAAGATCATCCTCCATGACGGCATCCTGTGAATCGGTTACATGAAGCGAGGCAACTCCCTTCTGCACGCCGCTTACTACTGCCACGCCCTGAACCGTCATAAGATTTCCCATCGACTTTTTAGTGACCGGATGTACAACCGGCCGCAAAACCCTTGCGATGGTGAACGAATCGCCCGGTTTTATGGAGGCACGGCCTGTTTCAGCCAGAATAGAGTCTCCCGTACCATATATTGCCCGGTCGTTCTGCCCACCGATAACCCTGTTGTAGCGAGTATCCCTGGGGGTTATGAAGCCGCCGTACAGCACGGTCTTTACCCCGGCGACCAGTTGAGGCTGCGGTGGTTCGGGCAGGGCAATGACCTCTTTCTTCGGTTCCGGTTTCACTTCTACCTCTACCGCTTTCTCCGGCTCCTGAAGAGGTGTGGCAGTTGCGGTGTCGTCAGTCCTGGCTCCGGGAAGGACGATAGTCTGTCCGGGATAGATGCGGTCAGGGTTTTTGATGTCGGGGTTTTCCTTCCAGACCTTGGGCCACTGGAAAGGGTTACCCAGGTGTTGATTGGAGATGTCCCAAAGGGTATCGCCCTTTTTTACCTCATGTTTTCCCTCTTCGCCATGAACCAACACGGCTGCGAGGCTGAAAGCCATGACGAGAATTGAGCCGAGATAATATCTGTAGTGACGCATCATCCCTCCATGTTCTATTTTTCCAGGGCAGCGATCTGTTCTTGCGCCAGCGAGGCCTTGTCGCTATAGGGGAAGTTGTTGACCAACTTCCTGAATTCCTGCTTTGCCTTGTCCTTGTTCCTCAACTCAATATAGGTCAGGCCTATCTTGTACAGGGCATCAGGCGCCTTGTTTTCGTCGGGGAACTCGTTGACTACCCTCTGAAACTCGAGGATCGCCCTCGAGAAGTCTTTGCGCACGTAATAAATTTCCCCGATCCAGTAGTAGGCGTTGTCGGTAAGACCGGAACGGGGGTATTTGACGGCGAAGTCACTGAACTGGTCCAGGGCCTCGTCGATGTGCCCTTTCTCATAACTTTCGTAAGCCGACTGGTACAGTTTTTCGGCAGAAACGGCCTCGGTCTTTAGGGCTTTTCTCTTGGCAGGGGCAGGTTCTTGAGATGAGGCGCGCTCTTTCTTCGATTTGACCGCGGCAGGAGGGGGTGTTGCTGCAGTGGAGGCGACCGGCGCCGACGCTTGTGTCGCCGCGGAAATCTTTTCGAGGCGCTCCACCAGATTGTCTATGCGCCCCATGGTTTCGTCGTTTTTGTCGAAGCTGTCGGATATCTTGTTTTCCAGCGACAACATGATCATGGAAAGCTCCGTCTGTCTCTTGATGGTCTCATCAGTTGTTTTTTTCAGGTTGGCGACGTTCTGTTCAATGGTATCCATCCTGTTACGCAATTCGTCTTCCACCGAAGGTTTTGGTGTCGACGCACAGCCAGTGACCATCAAAGCTACCAGTACAGCGGAACAAACGCTGAGTTTCATCCAGAAACCTCCCTCTGCAGTTAAATTTATCCTTATGCGAACATAGTTTATGCACTGGCTGTTGTCAAGCGTCAAACCGTCGTGGACTTTGGCTGACCTGTCGACTTCCCGTAGAGAGATATTCATCTGCCGTGCCGGTATCAGAGATTCGATGAACTGAGGTTCTTCGGCCTTTTCGCCCTGTCGGCGCTGACACAAATGAAATTGCGGTTACGAAAGCGGATCTGGTTCCCGTATACGGTCCCGCCGGTGTACTGCTCAAAAAAGCCGTTGCATGACGATGTAGGCCGCTGCTACATTACCCAGTACTATCAAGGGAGGGACTTTTGAGTACTGACGGGCGATTTTGCTGGTGGCACAAGGGTGATCTGGACGGCTTTTTCGGACTGTTCATCGACAACCTGATCCAGCTTATCCTTATCTCCGTGCTCTGCACCTATGTTCTGGGCATGCCGGGAGAACTCATCTATGGCCGTATCCTCCCCGGCGTTGCGGTCAGTCTGCTGGTGGGCAACATATTTTACGCGTTTCAGGCCAGGGCCCTTTCCCGGCGCACGGGGCGAGCCGACGTCACGGCGCTTCCTTATGGCGTCAACACCGTCTCCCTCTTTGCCTATGTCCTCTTCGTGATGAAGCCGGTAGTTGAGCAGACCCACGACGTTGACCTGGCATGGAAAGCCGGTCTGGCCGCCTGCGTGGGCTCAGGCCTGATAGAGCTGGGAGGGGCCTTTGTTGCCGGATGGGTCAAGCGGATCACCCCCCGTGCCGCCCTCCTCGCGACCCTGGCGGGGATTGCCGTCACCTTCATCTCCATGGATTTCTGCTTCCGCATCTTCGCTGACCCGATCGTCGGTTTTATCCCGCTGGCCTTTATCTTTCTTCAGTACATCGGCCGCCTCTACCTTCCCGCCAACATCCCGGCCGGCCTCGTGGCGGTGATTGTCGGTACCGCGCTGGCATGGGGGATGGGGAAGATGGACGGCGCGGCCCTGGCGGGTGCTCTCGATGTGACTTTCCATGCTCCCACCCTGTCGGTTGGGGAAATGGGCGGCGCGGTCTTTTCGTCCTACATGCTCCAGTTCCTGCCGGTCATCATCCCCATGGGGCTTTTCAACCTGCTTGGCTCGCTGCAGAACCTCGAAAGTGCCGAGGCCGCGGGAGACGTCTACCCGGTGAGAAGCTCCCTTGCCGCCAACGGGGCGGGCACCATTGCCGCTGCCTGCTTCGGCAGCGTCTTCCCGACCACGATCTACATCGGACATCCCGGCTGGAAGCGGATGGGAGCGGGAGCGGGGTACTCCGTCGCCAACGGCCTGGTGATAACCATCCTCTGTCTTCTGGGTCTGGCGGGTGCCGTATCGGCGCTGATCCCTGTGGAGGCGGGGGCGGCCATCCTGCTCTGGATAGGGGTGACCATTGCTGCCCAGGCCTTTCAGGAGACACCCCGGTCCCATGCCCCGGCGGTGGTGGTCGGATTTTTTCCAGCAATGGCGGCATGGGGTTTGCTTGTACTGGAGAGTGGACTGAGGGCGGCAGGCACCGGGGTCGGGACAGTCGGAATGAAGGCCCTGGCAGCGCAGCTCCCCATCGCTGGACTGATAGCCCTGGACAGGGGGTTCATCTTTACCTCCACCATCCTGGCTGCCATGACCGTGGCCCTGGTGGAGAAGCAGTACAAGGCCGCCGCCGGATGGACGCTGGTCGCCGCGTTGTTCAGCGCCACCGGAATCATGCACGGGTTTCAGGTAACGGATGCAGGGATCGTCAACGCCTACGGACCGTCCCATACCTGGCCCTTTGTAGTAGGTTATTGCGGTATCGCCCTGATTTTCTTCGTCCTCGGTTTCCGCACCAGAAACAGTACTGCAATGGTGACGGAACATGGCTGAAAGAGAGGACAAGGGGGGCAAGAGGAGAAAGCCAATGCTTATTCATGTCGCCGACGAGACGATTCTTTCCCGTATGGTCCAGCGCAAACGCCGACTCCGCCCATTTGGCTCCGAGGTAGACCTTAAGGCGGTGTTGACGGAGATTCTGACCCGGGCCAGCGAGCTTATCCCTGCTGAATCGGGCTCAATCCTGTTCGATGACCCTCATATCAAACTTACCGAGGAGAAAGGCGGTACTCTCTATTTTGTTGCCTGCTTTGGGCACGATTCCCAACCGCTCCTCGG
>JAOUDF010000285.1 GCA_029859385.1 Nitrospirota bacterium | reverse complement strand
CTTCAGGGCCTTTTCCGCTATGGCCACGGCCTCCCCGTAATCCTTTCTGGCCTTATAGGCCGAGGCCAGAAGCCTCATCAGTTCAGGGGTCTCGCCTTTCGCATCTTGCGCTTCTTTTATCTGTGTTATGGCGTCGTCGAGCCTTCCCTGGCGTTCGTAGATGTACGCAAGATGAATCTTGGCCTCGACGTATGACTGATCGTTGGCCGGTATGCGGGAGAATTCGATTTCTGCGGCCTTGATGTCGCCCTTTTCTTCGTATGACGCGCCAAGATAGTATCTTATCTTGTATTGGTCGGGCGTCGTCTCGAGAATCCTGGTGAATTTTTCGATGGCCTTGTCGTAATTCTTAATTTCAAAGTATATTAGCCCGGCTTTAAGGCGAGCCTCGTCCCTTGTCTCCGCCTTGCCTTCGAGCTCTTCTATTACCTCGGCCGCCTCTTTGTATTTTTTCTGGTAGAGGTATATGTAGCTGAGGCGCTTGAGAAGCATCAAGTCGCCCGGATTTTCTTCAAGCCCTTTTTTATATGCTTCTATGGCTTTATCGGGCATCTTGTCCTGTTCGTACGACATGCCCAGATCGATGTAGGCGTTGGCGAAATTCGGATTTGCTTCTATAACTTTTTGATAGTACTCCGCGGCCTTTGAGTGCCTTTGACGCTCGGATTCGATCTTTCCGAGGTAGTAGTTTGCCATTATGGAGTTCGGGTTGAAGGCCGCGAGTTTTTCAAGCGTGGCCGTCGCCTTGTCGTATTCCTTGGCCTTGGCGTAAATGATCCCGAGCATCAGGTAGTTCTTTGTGTTCTTCGGGTCGATTTCGATGGCCATGGCGTAATGTTTTGCGGCGTTTTTGTCGTCATCCATTGTGCTGTAGATTTCGGCGAGGATGGCGTGGGGCTCGGCGTATTTCGGGTCGAGCGAAATCGCCTTGTTAAGGGCCTCGATCGCCTCGTCGTTTTTGTCGGTCATGAAGTAAAGTTGCCCCAGATCCGCATTGATAAGGGCGGAGTTCGGGTCGAGCTTCAAGACCTTCTTGTAAAGCGCAATGGCCTCGGCTATGTTCCCGTCCTTTTTTTGAAGCTGAGCGGAGGTGAAGTAATAAAAGATCTCGGCCTGATCCTGAGCGTCGGCCGTATCCGCAGAGGCGTCGTGCGTGCCGGCGGGGACGTTTATCGGCGCAAAAAATACCGTTAATGCGATTATGGCGGATATGAAAGCCAGTCTTGCGGTTTTATAACGTATCGAAGAGATTGACAACTGATCACCCCTGAGTAGTTGCTTCGTTGCACATTCCATATTGCATGATAACACTATTAGAAGAAGCAATCACTTCTTTTCTTTAAGGCTGAGAGGCAGTTTTGAACCATGCAAGCATCCGGTGCATTTGATTTTCGGGCCGGTCTATGAGGCTTTGTCCTTTTTTGCGGAATCGAGCAATTCGCGGATCTCCGGGGCAAGGTGAACGTCGTTGGTGTCCAGGGATGCTAGTATTTCGATAAGCACGTCTATCTTTTCGTCTATCGTGAGGTTTTTATGGACGATTATGCGCTTTTCGCTTCGGAGCCTGAAGATGCCGCCGTGAGTGTTTACCTCGCCCTTTCTTAAGTCTTCGTAGGTGAGTTTTACCGAGAGTTTTTCAGCTATTTCTTCGAGTTTTTGCAGTAATATTTCATTTTTCATCTTATTATTTTCCACTTTTGCGTTTTACATGTCAAGCGTTTCTTTGCAAAAAGCAGGCGCGCGGGCGCAATTTAACGGCCATTTCACGCAAATTTTATGTGCGCGGCGTATACTTCCATTGCGGCATGATAAGGGTTGACAGGTTGTGCGAGTTGGACTATATTTTTACTAGTAGCTATTATAAAAGGAATTTTGAAAGGAGCCATAAATGTCTGAAAATATCTTACACGTGACCGATAAGGATTTTGAAACGTCTATTTTGAAATCATCCACGCCTGCGCTCGTCGACTTCTGGGCAACCTGGTGCGCCCCATGCAGGGCCATTGCTCCAATCATTGATGAGATGGCGATAAAATACGACGGCAGGATCAAGGTTACGAAAATGAACGTCGATGAGAATCCGTCGACCCCGGGCAAATACGGGGTGCGCGGCATACCGACGCTGATCCTCTTCAAGGACGGCAAGGTCCTTGATCAAATAGTAGGGGCGGCTTCAAAGAATAACATTCAGGCCCTTTTGGAAAAGGCGCTTGCATAATAAGGGGCGTTGAGCTTTAAGTCCGCTCGATAACGGCGCGCCATCGGTCTTGCAAACCGGTTGGCGCGCCGTTGCTTTATTCCGGCGGCAATATGCGGTTTTTCTTGTAATGACAGAAGCTAACGGGTAAAATATTCTTTATGAAGACGAGTAGTTGCGAATCATATTGTCTTAATGGCTCATTCAGGCCCGTTGCGGCGTTAATCTTATGTATCGGCCTTCTTTTGACCGGATGTTCGCAAGGCGATGCGCCAGCAAGGACGTCGGCGGCCGCGATAAAAAAGACATCCGACGTAAATGCAAAAAAGATATTTGCGCCGCTCTTTAAATTAAAGACGATCGCAGGGGCCGAGATATCCCTTAACGCGCTTCGCGGCAAGACCGTCATCGTAAACCTCTGGGCCTCGTGGTGCGGCCCGTGCAGGCAGGAGACCCCGGCCCTTGAGCGCCTCTACAAGAATTTCAAGGGCAAGGGTGTCGAGTTCGTGGGCGTGGCCGTTGACGAGAACTTGATGAACGTTAATAATTTCGTAAGAGAATTCGGCGTCACCTATCCTATGGGCCTCGATGACACAGGGACCATATCGAGGGATTACGGGGCCAACTTCATACCAATGACGATAGTCGTGGCCCCGGACGGAAGCGTCAGCTTTGTCTATAACGGCATGATC
>JAOUDF010000284.1 GCA_029859385.1 Nitrospirota bacterium | reverse complement strand
TAGGCATAAGCAGGGAGCACGTTGCCAAGATATTCAGAGAGTTCTACCAGGTAGACAGCTCCCATTCCAGAAAGTACGAGGGGACGGGGCTGGGCCTTGCCCTCACCAAGAGATTTGCCGAACTCATGGGAGGGGAAGTAGCCGTTGAAAGTACGGTTGGAGCAGGAAGCCGCTTTACCATAACGTTGCCGATCAAGGCCCAGTCGATCCCGCCCATTCCCTTGCCTGCTCAACAACCATACCATCCGAGACCCGAACTCGTCACCCTGGACCGCCATGCCCAGCCCGACGCACCTCTTATACTGGTAGTGGAGGACGACGCAAAGGCTTCGGAGCTCCTCAGTATCCATCTCAAGCAAGCAGGCTACGGGGTAGTTACCGCCTCGAACGGAGAATCGGCCGTAAGGCTGGCCAAGGAACTTCAGCCCTTTGCCATCACCCTCGATATCATGCTCCCCAAGCAGGACGGCTGGCAGGTCATCCAGGAACTCAAGGCTGACGACAGTACCGCAAATATCCCCGTACTTGTCACCTCCATGCTGGACGACCAGAATCTTGCCTTCTCCCTGGGAGCTACCGACTACTTTGTGAAACCGGTTGACAAAGGCCGCCTGCTGCAACGGCTGGGAACCATATCCCTGTCGTTCAATACAACCCAGGGACCGGCCACCGTCCTTGTCGTGGATGATGAGCCTGCCACCCTCGAACTTTTGAGGGCCACCCTCGAGCCGGTCGGCTACAAGGTCCTCACTGCCTCGGGTGGAGCCGATGGCATTGAACTGGCCCGAAAACACATGCCCAATATCATTCTGCTCGACCTCATGATGCCCGAAGTCAGCGGATTTGACGTAATAAGCGCCCTGAAAGAGTCTTTAAAAACCCGGAACATCCCCATTATTATCTTCACCGCAAAGGACCTGAGTCGGGAAGAGATAGAGGAGCTCAATGCCGATATCGAAAACATCTACCTGAAGGGCGATTTTGAGAAAAGCTCTCTTCTTGAAGAAATCTATCGCCTCGAAAAAATAGACCCCGACCGGGCCAGGATGGTTGACCGGCTCACCGGCCTGCCCAACTATCGATACCTCAAGAACAGGCTTATGGAGGAGAGCAGCCGTTCAGACCGCTATGACCGCTCATTCTCGCTGGTCATGCTCGACATTGACAACTTCAGGCAGTACAATGAGGCCAACGGGAGCATAATAGGGGACGCCGCCATAAAAAAAGTCGCCGACCTTGTAAAGAAAACCATTCGACGGTGCGATATTCCAACCCGCTATGTTGATGACAAGTACTTCGTTGTCCTGCCGGAGACCGGCAAATCGTCAGCCATGGTCGCGGCGGAAAAAATAAGGACGGCCGTGGAGCAGTTTCCATTCCCCTATCAGGAAAAGCTTCCCGGCTCTTCATTGACGTTGAGTATCTCCGTAGTGCATTATAGTGACGACACCGACAATCTCGACCAGCTTGTTGCCTTTGCCCAGAGCGCCATGGGTGAGGCAAAGAAAAACGGCGGCAATACGGTGGTTTTCTACAAAGGATAAGGGCTGTGGCTGACGAAAAAATACTGGTCATAGAGGACGACCTCTTCAACATGGAACTGGCCGTCGATATCCTTATAGCAAAGGGATATCAGGTGGTATCGGCGGAAAACGGCTTCAGGGCGCTTAAAATCCTCAAGGATGCCCGGGTTGACCTCATCATCATGGACATTCAGTTGCCGGACTTTGACGGTATAAGCCTTTGTCGAGAAATACGGAAATCGCCCGAGTACCGCAAGACCCCTATAGTCGCTTTCACTGCTCATGCGATGAAGGGCGACGAAGAAAAATTCCTCTCCGCCGGATTCACCTGCTATGCGGCGAAGCCCATCGATACCCGCCAGTTTCCCCTGCTGATAAAACACTGCCTCGAGGGTGATTGCAACGGGAGTGACTGCTCTCAGTGAAACTCTCGGGAACGACGCCAGGCAGGCTGTATGTTGTCGCCACTCCCATCGGCAACCTCGAAGATGTAACCCTTCGCGCCCTTCGCACCCTCAAGGAAGTCGATGTCATCGCAGCGGAAGATACACGCCAGACCCGCAAGCTCCTCGCCCACTACGGCATATCCACCTCTCTTACCAGTTATCACAGTCACAATGCCATGGAGAAGGCCCCCGTCCTTGCCCACAAAATGAAGGAAGGCCTGTCAGTCGCCCTTGTTTCAGATGCCGGGACACCGGGCATCTCCGATCCCGGCGCTGTACTGGTGAGCCTTTGCGCCGCCGAAGGTATCACTGTCGTCCCCATCCCCGGCCCGTCGGCGGTCATCACTGCCCTCCCTGCCTCGGGGCTTCCCTGCGACCGGTTTGTCTTCGAGGGGTTTCTCCCCGTCCGCGCCGGAGAGAGGAAGAAGCGGATCGAAGCCATAAAACAGGAGGAGAAGACCCTCGTCTTTTACGAGGCGCCCCATCGGCTGCTGAAGGTCTTAAAGGAGATGCATGAGGTGCTGGGCGACCGTAAGGTTGCCCTGTGCAGGGAGCTTACAAAACTGCATGAAGAAATCACCACGGAGACACTGTCAGCCATGAGTGCCCGGCTGGAGGGCAAGACCGTGAAGGGAGAGATAACTCTTGTTGTCGCCGGGGCAACGTCTGGAGGCACAGGCCTGCTCGATACCGAAAAAGACGAGAAGGCTCTTCTCGCGGCCCTGAAGAAGAAGATAAAATCCGGGATGGACAAGAAAGAGGCCATCAGGGAAGTGGCCCGGGAAACCGGGGCCTCCCGGAACGCCGTGTATGACGCGGCTCTGCAACTCAAAAGCTAACCGACTGCCGGTTTCTCCCCCACCATGCAGACATGATACGGCCCGGGATAGAACATATCTACCACCCTGAACCCTGATGCCG
>JAOUDF010000283.1 GCA_029859385.1 Nitrospirota bacterium | reverse complement strand
CGGTGGTCGCTGATCTTTCTCTCCATAGTCGGTTTATTCTATCATTATCCTTCAGGCTAATACAATTATCCGGATCACATACCGGAGGGTCATATATACCGTTTGAAAATAACACGTGATGATGGTATGCTTATAGAGTTTTCGTGCCGGGCGGGTCCAACGGATATATGGTTCATAAGGGAACAATGCAGACCAGACGTTTCTTCATCGTATTATTACTGTTTATTGCAATAATGATCTCAGTTTCGCCTGCCTGGTCCTCAGGAGACGCTCAGTCCGCGGAAAACAGCTTCAGGCTGAATAAAGAGTACTGGAAGGGGTTCCTTTCCGACACAAAGGAAGTGGTCTCAGCACCGGCACGCTGGGAAAAAAGCGACTGGCTCAGGTTCTCGGTCATTGCAGGCGTAACAGCTGGACTCTACGCCGCTGACCAGGAGATACAGGACCACGTGCAGGAAAACAGGGACAGCACGTCCGATGACCTTTCAAAGATCTTCAAGAAGTTCGGGGAAGGCGGGTATACCCTGCCCCCACTGGCAGCGCTTTACGCGTACGGACACTATTATGAGAATGAAAAGGCCCGCAAGACAGCGCTGCTAAGCGTTGAGAGCTTTGTGATCACGGGCATATTCACGCAAATAGGAAAATTTTCACTGCACAGGCACAGGCCGTCAACAGGAGATTCTCATGACAGCTGGGACGGGCCGGGTGTTACAGGCGACAACCTTTCATTCCCTTCAGGGCATTCTTCTTCAGCATTTTCGATAGCGACCGTTCTGGCCTCGGAATATAAGGACCATGTCTGGGTCCCGCCCCTGTCATACGGCATCGCGACCCTCACCGCGCTGTCGAGAGTGAATGACAACGCCCACTGGGCCTCGGATGTCTTTGCCGGCTCCGCGCTCGGTTATTTCACCGCAAAGGCGGTCGTCGGCCTTCATAATGACGACAAAGAAAGCAGGCTCTCGATCGATCCCGTCACGAACGGCGAATACACCGCAGTAATGGTCTCCTGGCGATATTAAATTGTCAGGGGAATATAGACTCCTCTTGAATACGTTCTGGAGTTCCCCCGAAATAGCGGACACACCGAACGGTTAGGTTAGAATATAAACCTAAAGAACCTTGGAGGTGTGAGATGCAAGAGAGAAAAGGGAACAGGAAATACGACAAGCAGTTCAAGGAGGAAGCGGTAAGACTTGCAACAGAGGGAGTGCGGCCGGTAAGTGAAGTAGCGCGCAGCCTTGGGATTCATGAGAATCTGTTACATACATGGAAACGGAAGCATACGGAAGATCCTGAAGGTAGTTTTCCAGGGAAGGGACACCTGAAGCCTCAGGATGAGGAGTTCAGGAAGTTGCAGAAAGAAAACGCGAGTCTCAAGGAGGATAGGGAAATCCTAAAAAAAGCGTTGGCCATTTTCTCAAAACACCCCAGATGAAATACTGGTTTATGGACCAGCATAGCTCCTCACATGGGGTGCAGAAGATGTGCCGGGTACTTGGCGTATCACGGAGCGGATATTACGGATGGAAGAAGAAGCCTGAGGGCAAGAGGAAAAAGGAAAACGAGAAGATACTTATAAAGATTAACGAATCTTATAATAAAAACGAGGGGCGGTACGGGAGTCCGAGAATAACGGAGGACCTGAGGGCCGATGGCGACATGTATGGAGAGAACCGCATAGCGCGGATCATGAAGGAAAATGGGATAATGGCGAAGACAGCGCGGAAATTCAAGGCCACGACCAACTCCAGGCACAATCTGCCAGTAGCTGAGAATTTACTGAAGCAGGACTTTACGTCAGAGAAACCCAATACGATATGGGTCTCGGATATTACGTATATTTGGACTTTGGAGGGCTGGCTGTATCTGGTGGTAATACTGGATGTGTTTTCCCGGCAGGTAGTGGGTTGGGCTATGAGCAAGCGGTTAACTGCGAATTTCGTAGTGAGGGCCTTGCATCAGGCCGTGGGTAGGCGCAAGCCTGAAACAGGCTGTATCCTGCATTCGGATCAGGGAGTGCAGTATGCCTGCACGGATTTCCTGAACGTGCTGAAGCAGTACGGCTTTATTCAGAGCATGAGCAGAAGAGGCAACTGTTATGATAATGCGTTGGCAGAGAGCTTTTTCAAAACGCTAAAGACCGAGCAGGTGTATCACTGCCGTTATGTAACACGTGAAGAAGCAAGGCAGAGTATCTTTGAGTATGTTGAAATGTATTATAATCGTCAGAGGAGACATTCAGCATTGGGATATCGTTCTCCTGTAGCTTTCGAACTGGAGAACATGGCAGCCTAACCTTTCAAAGTGTCCACCAAAACGGGGGAACTCCAATACTTATTGTCGGAGACTCATCCTATCGGCAAAACAAAATCTAAATATTTACGCTCTGCCGGATTTAATGAAACAAATATCGGCTCGCTGAAGCAGGGTTTAATAAATATAGCGCAATCGGAAGACATAATAGAGGCAATCTCATCTTCGCATGGTGTAAAATATGTCATTGACGGCAGTATTAAAACGCCTGCCGGAAATCTTATAACTATGCGAACAGTATGGATTATTGATAAGGAGCAGGAGAGCCCGCGTTTTGTGACTGCTTATCCTTTATGAAAAGCGAGGAGGACAGTATCATGATTAAAGAATTGGACACGGTTGTTTTAAAACACGATATTAAGGAACACAGTTTAACAGAAGGAGATATAGGCGCGGTAGTGCACTGTTATGGTGATTCAAATGCCTTCGAAGTTGAGTTTGTTACTGCTGAGGGAAGAACCATTGCAGTTCTTACGCTTACCACTAACGACATCCGGCTGATGAGCAACAAAGAGATTCTGCATGCAAGGGCCATTGCCTGAAGCGTTGAAATGTGCCCGTGTTTTTTGTCCCATGT
>JAOUDF010000282.1 GCA_029859385.1 Nitrospirota bacterium | reverse complement strand
ACATGCCGACGTATTGAGACCCCTGGCCCGGAAATACGAATGCGGTTTTTGCCATGGTTATGGATTCCCTTTGCGTGTTATTTTCCGGTCCGCCCGGCCTCTACCATCTGATCGCGGACGAGGCCCATGTGAGCCCGCCGCCGAAGGCGACGAAAAGAACAATGTCGTTTTCTTTAAGCCTTCCCTCCCGGACCGCCTCGTCGAAGGCAAGCGGGATAGACCCGGCGGAGGTATTGCCGTACTTTTCGATATTGGTGAATACGCGATCGTCTTCGAGTTTTAGTCTCTCTCTCATCGCGTTTATTATCCTTATATTGGCCTGATGAGGGATAAGAAGCGCAATATCCTCGGTCTTTAAACCGCTCGCCTCGAGCGTCTCAGTTATCGCCGCGCCCATCGTGCGCACCGCGAACTTAAAGGTATCGTTGCCCTGCATTACAAGATGGGCCTCTTTGGGCTCTTCCTTCTCAAAGGGGTTCGTCTCGACGTGCCCGCGGGCATAGAGCATATTCCAGTGGCTTCCGTCGGAGTGGACGTGGCTGGAAAGTATGCCCCTTGCGCCCGTCTCCGCAGACAGTACCACGGCCCCTGCCCCGTCTCCAAAAAGAACGCATGTGGCCCTATCCGTCCAATCTATAAGCCTTGAAAAGACGTCCACGCCTATTACGAGGGCCTTACTAAACCCACCGGATTTAACGTACCTGTCGGCGCAATCGAGAGCAAAGAGGAAACCCGAACAGGCGGCCGAAACGTCAAAGGCCGCCGCGCCGGCCTTTATGCCCAGTTCCGACTGAACGAAGCAGGCGGTTGACGGAAAACTCATGTCGGGCGTGACCGTTGCGACAATGACAAGGTCGATCTCCTGCGGGCTTACGCCTGCGGCCTCAAGAGCGGCCCTGCCAGCCTTGGAGGCGATCTCCGAGGTCGATTCGTTGACGCAGATGCGCCGCTCGCGAATGCCGGTGCGGGTGGTTATCCACTCCTCGCTCGTCTCCACCATCAGCTCAAGGTCGTGGTTCGTAACGAACTTTTTCGGGACAAAAGAACCCGTCCCGATTATTCTCGATATTACTGACAAAGTAGTCTCCAAAAATCGTCAAAGGCCGCTCTCGCGGCCGAAACTTTATAATGTTAGAATTAACGCCTGAACGCCCGATTGACCAACGGCGCGATTCGCTATATGACGTCCCTTGTTCTGACCGTATTGTCAAGGTCGCGGTTTTTGACTATCTCTTCGCCCAGGTGCATGTTTATTCTGCTCTTTACGCACTCCGTGGCGCGGATTATCGCGTTTTTCATGGCCTTGGCGTTGCTTCTTCCGTGACTTATTATGCAAACACCCTCTATTCCGAGAAGGGGCGCCCCGCCGTACTCGGCGTAATCGACCTTCTTCTTAAACTTCCTGAACGCTCCCTTTACGAGCATATATCCTATCTTGGAGGATAAGCTCGAAAGTATCTCCTCTTTGAGCATGTGCGTTACGGCCTCGAGCAGCCCCTCGCTCAGCTTTAATACGACGTTGCCGACAAACCCGTCGGTTACGATAACGTCAACCTCCCCGCGATAAATATCCCTGCCTTCTATGTAGCCCAAATAGTTTATGGACGTATGCTTTAATAACGCGTGCGTTTCTCTGGTAAGGTCGTTGCCTTTGGCCTCTTCCTCGCCGTTGGACAGAAGCCCTACCTTCGGGCGGTCCTTGCCGAGTACGAAACGCGCATAAACGTCGCCCATGATAGCAAATTGCGCAAGGTGAGACGCCTTGCAGTCAACGTTGCCGCCGACGTCGAGTATTACCGCCTGCCCCTTGAGCGTAGGAACTCCGACGGCTATCGCCGGACGATCAACGCCCTTTACCTTCTTGAGCAGGAACATACCGGCGGCCATTGCCGCCCCCGAATTGCCGGCGCTGACCACGGCGGATGCCTCTTGGCTAGCGACAAGATCAAAACAGACCTTCAGAGAAGAATCCTTCTTCTTCCTTATGGCCTGGGCCGGAGATTCGTCCATGCCGACCACTTCGGTCGTATGCTTTATTGAGATGTTCTGCTTGCGGCCGGGGTGCTTGAGCATCTCGGCCTCTATGCGTTCCCTGTCGCCGACAAGGATTATAGGTATGTCAAATTCGTTTGCGGCCAGAATACTGCCCTCTACGACTGCGGCCGGAGCAAAGTCTCCGCCCATTGCGTCTACGGCTATTTTCATAGTATCCTTTTGTATAATAGCTTCCGTTGTCCGGTTGTGTCCCGGAAATTTAGACAAACTTCGCATTCCCATGCCGTAATACCTTTGTATTCGGACCAGACGAAATAACAAACGCTTAGGCGTTATCTTCCTTCTTGATAACGGTCCTGCCCCTGTAAGTTCCGCAAGCCGGGCATACGCAATGTGGGCGCTTCATCTCTCCGCATTGCGGGCAGACTGAAACGGCCGGCCTTGAAAGCGCGTCGTGGCTCCTTCTTTGCATCCTTTTGCATCTGGAATGTCTCTTCTTCGGATTCGGCATATTAATACCTCTTTCTTTTGTTTAACGGCCGTCATGCCGCTTTAAAACCCCGATGCGCCGCGCGGCGCATCGTACAACAAAAAACGTACCCTATTTTACCTTAAAATCCTTCAATTTTGCAAATCTTGCGTCAACGTGCTCGTCGCCATGCCCTGCGCAACCGCACGGGCCGTTATTCAAATCCGCCCCGCACCTGGGACAGAGCCCGGCGCAGTCCTCGCGGCACAGCGGCTTCATCGGGGCGTCGAGCGATATCTGCGCAAGTATTATCTCCGTAGTATCCAGAGAAACGCCGTCGAAATAATTTACGTCTATCTCCGAAGGCTTTACCTCTTTGTCGCGCTCCGTCTCATCGCCCTTGGCGTAAAACACGTTAAAGACCGAATCGAAC
>JAOUDF010000281.1 GCA_029859385.1 Nitrospirota bacterium | reverse complement strand
GGGCGACGAGTTCGGCGTGCTTCTGGAAAACTGTTCCCTCGTCCAGGCCCAGGAGATCGCCGAAAAGATAAAAGACGTGGTTCAGGAGTTCCGCTTCGCATGGGAAGGAAAGATGTTCAAGGTCGGTGCCAGCGTGGGCGTTGTCGGTATCTCGGAACATTGCCCCAGTGTCGCCGAAATATTAAGCGACGCAGATGCCGCATGCTACGCGGCCAAGGACGCAGGGCGTAACTGCGTTAAGGTCCATAACCCGACTGACGATGCCCTGTCGCACCAGCGCCGGGAGATGCAGTGGGCGACCCATATCCACCAGGTACTTGATGACAACCGGTTCAAGCTCTTCCTCCAGCAGATATGCCCCCTCAACGGCGGACTCACCTGTCACTGGGAGATTCTGCTCCGGCTGGAGGATGAAAAAGGAAGACTGATCCTGCCCGGCGCCTTTATCCCGGCGGCCGAACGTTACGGACTTATGAAAAATATCGACCGATGGGTGCTGCGGAGCGTACTGCGGCAGATATACGAACATACACGGCTGACCAGTCGAACCTTCCCGATGATTGCCGTTAACCTCTCCGCGGCATCGCTGTCGGATGAGACCTTTCTCTATTTTGTCCGGGAACAGTTCGACGAATGGGAGATCGATGCGTCGCGCATATGTTTCGAGATTACCGAGACGGCAGCCATAACGAACTTTACGCGGGCTCGCTCTTTTATTCTGGAGATGAAACTGATAGGGAGCCAGTTCGCCCTCGACGATTTCGGCAGCGGCATGAGCTCATTTGGCTACCTGAAGAGCCTGCCCGTTGACTTCCTTAAGATCGACGGCGCCTTTGTCAGCGGGATAGTACAAAATACGGTCGACCACGCCATGGTAGACTCGATCAACAAGATCGGCCACCTGATGGGAATTCAAACCATTGCGGAGTCGGCAGAAGACAAGGAAATAGTGGACAAACTGTGGCACATGGGTGTCGATTTTGCCCAGGGCTTTGCCATCCATCGGCCGATCGCCCTGGAAAGCTTCTTCGAAAGTCTTTCACCATCATAGACGGTAAACGAAAAGGGGGTACTCACTCAGCGTTGAGCACCCCCTTGGCTACTAACTGCCTGACCTGATTACTTCTTCTTCCCCGCCTTCGCCGCCTTTTTCGGCGCTGCCGACGCCAGTCCACGCAGGTTATAGAATACCTCACGACCGCGGAAGATGGCGGTATCCTCCAACTCCTCCTCGATGCGGATGAGCTGGTTGTACTTGGCGGTGCGGTCGGTGCGACAGAGCGAGCCGGTCTTTATCTGCCCGGCATTTACGGCCACGGAGATATCGGAGATGGTGGTATCTTCCGTCTCTCCCGAACGATGGGAGACAATGGAGGTATAACCAGCCCTGCTTGCCATTTCGATGGCTTCCAGGGTCTCGGTGAGGGTGCCGATCTGGTTTACCTTGATGAGGATGGAGTTGGCAAGCCCTTCCGCTATCCCTTTCTTCAGGATGGCGGTGTTGGTGACGAAGAGGTCGTCACCTACGAGCTGCACCCTCTTGCCCAGCCGGTCCGTAAGGAGCTTCCACCCCTTCCAGTCATGCTCCGACAGGCCGTCCTCGATGGAGATGATGGGGTACCTGTTGACCAGATCTTCGTAGAAGTCGATCATCTCTTCCGATGTCTTTTTGGGCTTCTTTTCCGCATTGAGGGTGTAGATACCCTTGCTGTAAAGCTCACTGGCTGCGGCGTCGAGGGCGATCATCATGTCCTTGCCGGGGGTGTAGCCTGCCTTCTCGATCCCCTCCATAACCACCTGCAGCGCCTCTTCGTTGGAGCGGACGTTGGGGGCGAAACCGCCTTCGTCGCCTACCGCAGTGTTGAGACCCCGTTTCTTGAGCACGGCCTTGAGGCTGTGGAATACTTCGGCCCCCATCCGCACCGCGTCGGTAAGCGACCTCGCCCCCGTCGGCATGATCATGAACTCCTGCAGGTCGACGTTGTTATCTGCGTGGGCTCCACCGTTGAGGATGTTCATCATGGGGAGCGGAAGCTCCCGGGCGTTGGAACCGCCGATGTAGCGGTACAGGGGAAGTCCGGCATCCTCCGCCGCAGCCCTGGCCGTTGCGAGAGAGACGCCCAGGATCGCGTTGGCCCCAAGACGGCTCTTGTTGGGCGTGCCGTCCAGTTCGATCATGATCTTGTCGATGAGGACCTGTTCCGACGCGTCAAAGCCGATGAGCTCCGGCGCGATCTCGTCGATAACGTTGTCGACCGCCTTGCGGACCCCTTTTCCGAGGTACCGTTTCTTGTCGCCGTCACGAAGCTCGACCGCCTCTTTTTCACCGGTTGAAGCCCCGGACGGAACAGCCGCACGGCCCATTATGCCGTTTTCAAGGATAACCTCTACCTCGATGGTGGGGTTCCCGCGGGAATCAAGTATCTCTCTGCCAAACACGTCTACAATTTCACTCATTTAGCCTCCGTAGTACATCGGTTATCCGGTTAGCATCATACAGAACAGGTAAGAGTTGAGTTTCTCCCGCAGTTTACTTCAGGTTAAGAAACTTGATCTTGTTAACACCTCGCGCCGCTATCTTCTGGAGAGATTTGTCAGGGTCGCTTTTCGCAATCTTGTCGAGGACCTCCAAGGCCCTCTCGTCGGCAATATTCGCCAGTCCCATGATCGCTTCACGCCTGGTATCCGGCTCTTTCGATTCTACAACTTCAAGAAGCAAGGGCACTGCTTCCTTGCTTCCCAAAGAATTCAATGCCTTGACAGGAAATATTTTTTCCTTGTCATCTAGTCTCGCCATCACCTCAATAAGATGTTTCACTGTTGTCGGGTCGTTGATCTTTTCCATGGAATAACAGACGTACTGAAGGGTGTTACCCTTGGCGGTCTTGAGTTTTTCAAG
>JAOUDF010000280.1 GCA_029859385.1 Nitrospirota bacterium | reverse complement strand
CTGAGCCCCGTCCCACCCCAGCCATTTAAGGTTACCCTGGGCATCCGAACTCCCGTCCTGAATCTTGTAGGTAGCAACTCCCACGGCGCCGCCGTTGACAATTTCCACGAGATAACCCTGGGCCTTGCTCTGGTGGTCGACCGCTGAATAAGTGACCGTCCCTGAGTTGCCGCCCAGCGCATCTACCCGTGTCACGGGCGACAAGTGGATACGCCCCCACTTGTTGGTACTGGCATGCTGGTCATGGCAGGTGGAACAGATAATCTTCGGATTTGCAGCATCGGTATTGTCCAGCCTGATCTGCATATCGTACATCGTATTTTGAGCATAGGTACTGGGGGGAGTCGAGGCCCCGTAAGTTGCATTGTTGGCGTTGACACTCCACTGATGAGAACTTCCGGTGCCGGGGATAGCCCTGCTTGAGTCCGGCATGGGGAAGTTCTCAGCCATCTTTGTCTCCAGGTGGCATTGCTGGCAGACAAGGGGGTTGGTAGCGGCGGCACCCAGGTTTTTACCCAGTGCATTATGAGGAAAATGGCATGATTTACACTGCACCGAGTTCCCCTGATAGTGAGGTGAATCAAGGGCCCACCCGGCTGCCCAGATCGACAGAATGATCCCCAGTGCCAGTCCAATAGTGGTGAATTTCCATACACTCGTCATTGAGATCACCTTACCAGAACTTGAACTTCTTAAAGAGCTTCTTCACGCCTTTTTCCTTCTTCTTTTCTTTTTTGACGGTAGGCGTACCCGGTGCAGGCGCATCCTGCTTGAACTGGTAATAGTTTATATTGCCGTCCGAGTTTCCTATAAGGAGATCGCTATAGCCATCGTTGTTATAGTCGAGCACGAACGGAGACAGCCCGGTACCGGTAAGATAGGCGGTTGCGGAAGAATCCAGTACCGGCGCTGCGTCGGTCCCGCTGTTGAGGAAGACCCAGAGGCCGGTGCCGGCGCCTACCAGAAGGTCCTTCTTCCCGTCATGATTCCAGTCGGTAACATAAGGGACCGCATCGGCGGCAACATTCATGTCGACACCTCCCGCTTGAACCCGGGCTCCCTGCACAACCAGGCCGTAGTCATCAAAGGCTGGAACATCATCACTGCCACTGTTAAGGTAGAGGCGCGCCATGCCGTTGCTCTCACCCACCAGCAGGTCTTTCTTGCTGTCGTTGTTCCAGTCCGCCACAAAAGGCGTGGCATTGCCGCTCACCTGTATCACCGAACCGTTGGCGGTCAAGTCGAAGGATACTCCAAAAGTCGGCAGTTCTTCGCTTCCCAGGTTCACATAGAGTCGAACCGTGCCGTCGTTGAGACCTACTACCAGGTCTTTCTTGCCGTCGTTGTTCCAGTCTACCGCAAAGGGAGCCGCCTTCCCTGCAACAGCGAGCGGAACCCCATCGACATAATCGCCCGATATCCTGTAGACCGGCGCCGAATCGGTAGAGACATTTTCGTAGACGTATACACGACCCGCATCGTCCCCCACAAGCAAATCTTTAACACCATCGTTGTTCCAGTCAACCATGAACGGCTTCACCGAAGCAAGCGGCGGCAGGCCGTCTCCGATAACCGTGCCGTTTTCATCAGTCAGTTGACGGGTAAAAGGAATCGTGCCGCCGGCTTTCGCGACCAGGTCGGCATCCACTCGCTCTGTTTCACCTACGGTCAGCAACACCGAGGTGTAATAGCTATAGTACCCCTCCTTCTCCACTCGCACGACATGCCTGCCCGGTTGAATATTCGCAATTTCGAGAGGCGTACCGGAAGTAACACCTGCATAGGTTCCCGGGTAAGCATAGTTACCATCGAGGTATACTTTGGCGCCCGCGGGATCAGAGGTTATTTCAATAAGAGTCTTCTGGAAGACAAAGCTGCCGGTAGCGCTGTAGGACGACGAAGCACCATGGTTGTCTATGGCCCTGAGCCTCCAGTAATAGGTGGTTCCCGATTTAAGGACTGTATACTGGGCCATGTTGCTGATCCGTATACTGTTGTTCCCCAGTCCTGCCTCGTTCACTATCACTGTCCCAAAGCCGACACTCTCCGAAATTTCTACCGAATAAGTAAGGGTATCGTAGAGGTCCGGGTCGGTCGATGCGGTCCAACTCAACGAAGTAGACTTGTTGACCGTAGAACCGGCGGCAGGCATGAGTCCGGACGGAGCCGATGGCGCCCTGTTTACTGCATTGAGATAAAATGTCCTCGTACCGCTCCACCCACTCGTCAGCATATCCACCGTCGCTGCCTCTTCAGCCCTGACCCTCCAGAAATAAACCGTATGGTCGGTCAGTACCGGAGAAGTGGCTGAAGTATAGGTGGAGCCGCTTGCCGCCACAACTGCCATGGGACTGGTAAACGAAGAAGAGGTATCGATCTCGAACCGATAGTTAAGAAGGTCGCCATTGGGGTCGTTTGAGTTATACACGGTCAGAGAAGGCGTCAGGCTCCCTCCAACCTGTACCGCATTGGCAGGGCTCACCTGCACAGGTGTTTCTGGCGCCATGTTGTTTATGGCAGGGCCTGAGTCTGTCAGGAATAGTGCGAGCCGGTTATTGTTCCGGTCGGTGATGACAAGCCTTCTGCTATTGTCAATGGTGACATCAAGGGGGCTGTTGAGCTGGCCGTCCCCCATCCCGTAGGTGCTGATGAACGTAAGGAAGTTGCCGTCTCTGTCGAGAACCTGAATGTTGCACTGAAAGGTATCGGCCACATATATCCGCCCTTCCTTGTCTACCGTCAAACCGCTGATGGAGGAGAACTTTCCCTGGAAATCGCTGGGCAACAGAGAGCCGAAGACCTTTTCTTTTGTATATTTCCCGAAGAAGGCCTTGTAGGTTCCATCGAAGTCGAAGATCTGAATCCGATAATTTCTCTCATCGCTCACCAGGACTTCCTGGCGGATCTC
>JAOUDF010000279.1 GCA_029859385.1 Nitrospirota bacterium | reverse complement strand
GAGAAGCGGCATCTGCTGGGATGCCCAGTTATAGAGGTGGGGGCCGAAGGCTGTCCTGAAGGCAATCTGGCCGGTGATGCCCACACTCCAGATCGCCGCCTTTCCCAGAGCCAACAGGCTTGAGGTTTCGGCAACCTGGGTATCTTGAACTCCGAAGGCCATATGCAGTAGAAGGTTAAGAATGGTCAAGGCATAAAAAGCCCGGTTTTGCTTGTCGCGCAGAAAGAAATAGGCGTGAAAGGGCAATACCAGAATAGTGAGGGGGTGCGACCATATGAGGACTCCGGTGAGAACCCACCACGGGTATTTCCATCGTGCAGACTCGGGCAGCGGCATGACCGACAGAAGAATGAGAAGGAGCAGGGTGTTCCATATGGAATAGTCGGTATGCGCCAGAAGAAGAAACTGGGACAGCGGGGCCAGGGCGAAGAGAATGCAGGCTGCGGCCCTGCTGAGGTCGGATTCCAGCCATTGCCTGTATCCGGTGTTGAACAGCAGGCTGTAGGCAGCCAGGGTGATTAATAGCGGCAGCCAGGTCATGCCGTAAGGGATCAACGACGTAGGCAATTTGATGGATATGTAGCCGATGAGGTTGGCAAGCAGCGGGATATAGCCGGCCTTGAAACGAAAGATATTCTCCGGTTCTGGATTTTCGTAGAAATAGGCAAAAACATTGATGCCGTCATCGGCCTGAAGTGACGGCATCAATAATACCTGGGGAGCGCGGAGAAATATGATGAAAAAGAGACACAACATCAAGGCGCTCCACTGTAGGGAGCGTTTTCTTATCGCCATCTGGTTCCTTGTCCCTTTAAAATCTATCCGGGCAGCTACGCCCGGCAGGGTAGCGATTATTTCTTTAGAGGTTTCTTTTTTCTTTCTCCGCTGAACAAGGCATCAAAGTCGGGGTCCTTTCGCAGGTTGGACAAGTCAGGGTCCTTGTGTGCAAAGGCGGGGTCAAAACCCAGTGATAAAGCCTTGGTCAGCGATTTAATGCCTTTTTTTACCTGCTTATCCCTGGCATAAGCGCACGCAAGGTTATACTGCATGTCGGCATGGTTATCCGCCAACTTAACTCCAACCTCAAGTGCTTCAATCGCGTCGCGCGGTTTGCTCTTCTGCAGCCAGGCGATGCCAAGGTAAAAGTAGGCTTCGGCATAGTTGCCATCCGCCTTTATGGCTGACTGGAAGGCAATGATGGCCTCATCGATCTTTCCTCTGTTCATTAGCTGTAGGCCTGCCGAAGTCTGTGTAGCTGCCTTCTCGGTCCCCTGAGGTTTGATTATCTTTACGCGACCGGTTGATGGTGGTGAGGATATCCACTGAGCCACATTCCCCTCTGCCCCCACCTTCCCGTGCTCGGTTGACGTAAGATAGCCACTGCTGTTGGAGCCGCCTATGAGGTATATATTGTTTCCGTTGACGGTCGTCGCTACCCCTTCCCGCGGGACGCTGAGCGACGCGGTCTTCTGCCACGGACCAAGGGTGCCGTCCTTGTTTATCTTTGCCTTCTCTACCGTCTGCATGTAAGTCTTGCCGTTGAATCCGCCGAAGACATAGAGGTAGTCTCCTACCACCGTCGATGTCGTCAGGTAGCGGGCCTCGTTAAGGGGAGATGTCCTGCGCCAGGGTCCCACGCTTCCGTCAGGATTGATTGTGCAGTATTCAACGCTATTGAGTGCACCGCCGGTGGCTTCATTGTGACCACCGACCACATAGAGGGTGTTACCGTGAATGGCTGCTCCGTGAATATAGCGGGCGTCGTTCATTTCGTTGGGTTCGTAGATCCAGGGGCCGAGGCTGCCATCGGGGTTGATCCTGGCCCGCTCTACTGTCGAGAGGAAGATGCCGCTGTAGCCTCCCATGGCGTAGAGGTGATTGTTATGGGCAACGGCTACCGTGCCGCGGCGGGAGGTCTGCATCAGTTTCGGCTCAAGTATCCACGGGCCCAGGCTGCCGTCGGCATTGAGTTTTGCCCGTTCCACCGTGGCAAGGAGGTTGATGCCGTTCTTTCCGTTAGCCCCGCCGAGAAGATATACCCATCCTCCGGAAAAGGCCGCGGTAGTAAAGCCGCGCTCCATATTCATCCTGGGGCCTTCCTTCCAGGCGCCGATCCCTCCGTCCTTCAGAAGGGGGGCGTACTCCATGCTCTGGAGAAACGTCGACCCGTTTATCCCGCCGATAAGATAGGCATGCCCTTTCGCGATCGCCGCACCGGCGCCGCTTCTGGCTGACAGGGTCGGGGCGACGTTAGCTGCCCCCGTCGGTTCCGGCGATGAAAAAAAGGGTATCAACATTATAAGAAGGATAAGCGTGCGCATGGTTTCTCCGTATAGTCAGCCTCTGCTTGCCGTGTCAGGCAAGGGCGATATCAAAGTTTTCAATGTGCATATGCGGGTCTGAGCGTACGATGATGTTTCGGCGGAGTTTCTGCTCCAGTTCCTCGACGCTGGTCCTTTCTTCCTCCGACATCAGCCCCGCCACATCGGGGTGGGCGGTGACGATGACCGTGTTCTCGCCGTTGCCGTTCACCAGTCTCCCGATCTCCCGGAATATCTCGTAGCAGACGGTAACGGCCGACTTGTTGAATGCCCTCCCGTCGCAGTAGGAACAGGGCTCGCACAGGGTCCTCCCAAGGCTTTCCCTGACGCGCTTGCGGGTCATCTCCACCAGTCCCAGTTCGGAAATCTGGAAGACGTTGGTCTTTGCCCGGTCGGGCAGAAGCGCTTCTTCGAGGGCGGCGACCACCTTCTTCCGGTTTTCCTCGTTTTCCATGTCGATGAAGTCGATGATGATGATTCCGCCGATGTTTCTGAGACGCAACTGGTAGGCGATCTCCTTGGCGGCCTCGAGGTTGGTCTTGAGGATTGTCTCTTCCGGGTTTCGCTTGCCGACAAACCGGCCGGTGTTCACGTCGATGGCCGTGAGTGCCTCGG
>JAOUDF010000278.1 GCA_029859385.1 Nitrospirota bacterium | reverse complement strand
CCGGAAAAGCCGGAAGCGCCTGCTCGGCGAGGCGGTGCATCGCCTGCGTCATGCCGTCGAGGAAGAAGCTTTCAGCCTTCTGTTTGCTGCCGTGTCGATAGGGCGTGGCCACCAGCTCCTCTGCCTTGGGCACGGCCATGGTGGAGAATAGGTCGGGAAACACCGGGCGTAGCGAGCGGCGCAACCAGACGTAAAAGAAGTCTGACAGGTCGGCGTAGCCGATGTTGTCGTAGTACGGAGGATCAGTGGAAATGACCTTACCCGCGCTAATGCTCTGTGAAGACGCATCAGATTGCGAAGCTGTTGCAACTGGATTACTCGGGAAAGCATCAATCGCCATCGTGCCTTTCTCGACGGCTATCGAAAAGCTGCCACCAATGTCTGCAAACGTGTTTGCCTCTGCGAAGTCCCACGTCATTGGAATGGCTTGGCGGGCAAATGTTTCTCGGAATGCACCCCGGTCACTCATCCAAGATGCAATCGAGGAGCCGATGTTCGTCATCTTCGACACAGCGAATGCCAAATACACCCCTACCGCATCCGCATACGCCGTCGCGCCAGTGCCACCATCTGCGAGCGGTTTGCCGTCGTCCGGGAGCGCGGGCGTCCCGCCCGCATGCACGCGAGACGCGTGCGTTCCCAGATAATCGCGCTTCACCAGCTCGCGCACTTCCAGCACCAGATCGGAGAAGGTCGTCAGCGCCACGAGTTGGCGGGAGGTGAAGAGGTCGCCGTAGGTCGTCAGGCCGTATTGCACCGTCCAGAAGTTGCGCGGGTCATCCGGCAGCGGTGTTTCAGGTTTCCATTCCGGTTGGGCGGTCAAAGCAATGGCTTCCATCTCCTGCGTTGGTGCGAGATAGACCCGACCACGTTCGCCCTCGGCGACGATAGCCATCAACCGCGCGCCCAAGCGACCGGCCTTACCCTCGGCTTTGATGTAGTCGCCAGCCATCGGCGTTTCGGACATCAGACACTTGAAGTTCGCTCCACGCGAAAGCTTGGTACCGTTCTTCGCCCCTTCCGTATCCTTCGGCTTGCCCATCTGCACCGTGAAGCGATAGCCGCCGCCCTCGATCACCGGCTCGACATAAGTCTCCTTGCCCGCCTTGGTGGAGAGCATGAAGGTCGAGGCAAGTGGCACGTCTACCTTCGCGTATGCCGGATTAGAGCTTTTCACCGTGCGCGCCCACAGCCAGGCGATGACAGTCAGCTTTTGGCCGACGTATTTCTTCAGGTCGGGTCGTTCTTTCGCCATAGCCGCCGTGACTGCGATCTTGGGGTAGAGGTGGCCGATGCGCTTCTCGGCCTCGTCGCGCATCCATTGACCGTAGTAGCGCACGTCCTCGGCGAGCCCCTGCGCACCGCGCCACTCGTGCGCGAGCAGCGTTTTCTTCTTGCGCGCCTCGGGGTTCACCGGCGGCTTACCGGCAAACTTCGGCGGTATCTCGATCATGGCCTTGTTGATGAGCACTGCCACCGGGTTCAGGTCGCTGGCATAGGCTTCGAGCCCCAGCCGCTGCGCCTCCAGCGGCAGTGCTCCGCCACCCGCAAATGGGTCGTGAAAGGCGGGCAGCTTCTTCCGGTCGAACAGTTCTTTCGCCCGCGGATGGTCAGCGTTCTCGGCGCAAGCCCGACGCCAGCTCTGCCATATCTCGTCACGCGCTTTTTCGAGCACTTCTTCGTTGGTGGTGTTTTCCCAAAGCACCAGGTCTTCGATGATGCGGAAAAGCCGTTCACGCTCCAACTCGGCAAGGATTTCGTCAAGATCCGGCTTGGGGCCGGGATGCGGCGCGGAAATCCCCGCTTCGGCAGCCAGATTGGCAACCCTGCTGGCTTCTTCCCAAAGCTTCATGCGGGACTTCAGAACCGATTCGGCCCTGCGATACAGCCTGGTGTTACTGCGCAATGTATCCACATAGGTAGAGGGGTCATCAACCATCTGCGCGAAAATCACGGCACGCGCCGCCGCCAGCGGCCGCCGCGCCCACCACAGGTGCAGCGTGGATGGGTGGCCGTGTCGGATAGATTTCTCGCGCGCTGAGGCGATGTTGATAGCCTCCAGCGGCAGGGCGACTTCGATGAGTTTCTTCTTGTGCGGAGCTGCTTCGCTCATTTCGCCTTTTCCTTTCTAAGTGGAAGTCTCTCTCGCCCCATCTGTTCAATCAACCCAGCAGCTTTCATGACACACTCAAAACTTATTGGAGGTATCTCGTCGTTTCCATTTATATAACGGCTTAGATATTCAGCCGATGGATTCTCAATACCCAGTCGACTGCAAACCAAGAAGCAGACCGATTCGGCCTCAAATTCGTGAATCGCAGAGGGTAACCCTCTCCGGTCAGGCCACCATCGAGTGTCCGGTGTACCCAGATGACCACAGTACAAATGGGCAAGCTCATGGGCCAGTGTGGCATATTGTGCCTCATCAGAATGTCGTGAATTAACTAACACTTCATATCGGAAGGGAATGTAGGCATGCTCAGGAACAGGTCGCCGTTTAACCATGACTTGCAGGGTGCTGCGAGAACCAGCTCTTCTGATGGCGCCTGCACTTTGCGATCCTGCATCGCGCTGCATAACTGCTACACCATCCCTCTTTGCGTTTTCAATAGTCAGTGTCAATTCGCCATTAAGCCTGCCACCTCTTACCTCAAACGGGTTTTCTACCTCCCTGGGTAGGGGCTTTTCGCTCCCTGCAATAGGTTCGGTGTCACTTACGTCAAAAGCAAACATTACCGGGCCCATTGGTTGAAGAAGTACAAGGGGGCGGCTACCAGTTTTTATACGCCTGCTGTAGTTATGAAGCCACCGCTTCGGAGTTGCGACATACCGTGCACCGGGCATTTGAAAATGTATCAACATTGCATTAAATGGTGAATAAAACCTGAATCGAGCGACGAATTCTAACAGTTCACGGTATTCTCTGCCAGACTTATACTGTCGGGCGACGATGAAGAGTTCGTCCAGGGACCTTCGGGCGACATCCTCA
>JAOUDF010000277.1 GCA_029859385.1 Nitrospirota bacterium | reverse complement strand
GCGACAGTATAGCCGCTAAGCTTTAACTATCGGGAAGATATGAACAAGTATAACAGCGACATCAAGGTTTCGGAAAATATGCACAGGCTTCCTAACGGCATGCTTGTCCATCATCTCAATAAGAGCGAGACGAGTTTCCTGTATAAGGAGATATTCGAAAAACTTACGTACACAAGGCATGGGATCAAGCTGAAGGATGGAGCCGTTGTCTTTGATGTCGGGGCCAATATCGGCATGTTCACTCTTTTTGTGAAAGAGAAGGTTAAGGGGGCGAAGGTCTACTCCTTCGAGCCGATACCCGAGATATGCGGTTTGCTGCGACTTAACACAGAGCAGTTCGGCCCCGATGTTGTGGTCCATGAGTGCGGGCTTTCTAATGAAATAAAGGAGGCTATCTTTACCTATTACCCGGGATATTCGATCCTGAGCGGATTGTATACTGACCAGTCACAGGATTCCCGGATACTGCTTTCGGGTGCTACGCGTCAGTGGGAAAATACCAGGAAGAAGCCGACTGAAATGTCTGAACGCGCCAAGGAGATACTGATCGAGAACGCGCTCGGCAGCGCAGTAGAACATACCTGCCGCCTGAGTACGATCTCTGATATTATCGACAAGCACGGGATTGAAAGGATAGACCTGCTAAAAATTGATGTTGAAAAGAGCGAGGTCGACATTATGGAAGGCATTGTCCAGGAAGATTGGCCGAAGATAGAGCAGATTGTGCTGGAGGTACATGACTTTGACGGCGGCCTTTGCGAGAAAATGGACTCACTCCTGAAAGAAAAAGGGTTCATGACAATAGTAGAGCAGGATGAGCATTTTGGCAGTCTGTATACACCTAATATTTATGCCAGAAGGACATGATATTAATATGTTTCACCTTGCTGTCCTGACCTTCTCTGGCCCTTTTTTCTCCGATTCCTGGGCGATAAGAACGTAATAGCTGTCCGGCAGTATCTAAATTAGAACAAAATGCTATTCAACTCATTACAGTATCTGATATTTTTCTCGCTGGTAGTTGCGGTATATTATTCAATATCAAACAGATACCGCTGGCCGTTCCTTCTGGCTGCCAGTTATTACTTCTATATGTGCTGGAAGATCGAATATGTTCTTCTTATTATCGCTTCGACCCTCATTGCTTATGCAGCGGGAATCCTTCTTGAGAAGCATAGAGTTTCAAACAGCGGTAAAGGTATAGTCGTGGCTGCGGTCCTGTCCAATCTCGGGATACTCTTTATCTTTAAATACTATAATTTTTTCAATGATTCGCTGCGGGTCGTTCTGGGCGGATTCGATATTTTTTATGGCGCCCCGGCCCTAAAACTGCTTTTGCCTGTAGGTATCTCGTTCTATACGTTTCAGGTGGTGAGCTATCTGGTAGACGTCTACAAGGGGCGGATAAAAGCTGAAAGGCATTTCGGTTACTTTGCCGTGTTTGTGTCTTTCTTCCCAAAACTTGTGGCCGGTCCTATCGAGAGGGCAGGGAACCTGTTGCCTCAGTTCAGGGAAGAGCTTGAGTTTGACTACCGGAGAACAACGGATGGCCTTAAACTGATCGCCTGGGGACTTTTCAAGAAAATGGTCATTGCGGACCGTCTTACGGTCTATGTTGATCAGATATACAACAATCCTGCTTATTATTCCGGAGCGCCTGTTATCTTGGCCACAGTCTTTTTCGCCTTTCAGATCTACTGTGATTTTTCGGGCTATTCGGACATTGCCATAGGATCTGGCCAGGTCCTTGGTTTCAGGCTTATGAATAACTTTGACAGGCCTTATTCTGCGAAGTCTGTTACGGAATTTTGGAGACACTGGCATATATCGTTATCGACTTGGCTTACTGATTACATATATACACCGATTACCATACGCTGCAGAGATTGGGGAATACCGGCTATTATTTTTTCATTATTCGTAACTTTTTTGGCGTGCGGTCTCTGGCACGGTGCTAGCTGGACGTTTATTATCTGGGGGCTCTTGCACGGGTTTATGCTTTCTCTTGATGTTATTACTAAAAAAAGACGTAAAAAGTTCAGGAAAATGGTCCCGGCTTTTCTTTACGACAATATCAGCAAGGTGCTTACTTTTTCATTTGTTTGCTTTACATATGTATTTTTCAGGGCCAACTCTGTTTCGGATGCCTTTCTTATCATCAATAATATGTTTTTGGTCGATTTTTCAAACCTGAATATCGAGGTTACTTTTATGTCGAGGACTGAGCTTGTGGTGGCCTTTTTCTCGATCGCAATACTTGAGGCTGTTCAGTTTGTGCAGGGGAAGATTAATGTTCGGGAATACATAGCTGAAAAACCCCTGTTGTTCAGGTGGGCTATCTATATTGCCTTCACCAGTTATATCCTTTTCTTCAAGACGTCTGGCGCTCAATTTATTTATTTTCAATTCTAGGACAATGAAATGAAGACCGTTTTCTTAAAATTAGGGATACTCTTTCTGATATCGATCATACCGGTTGCTTTCTATAATTATACCTTTGACCCCTACGGTATATTCACTGACACGAGTCTCGGTCTTGGATACGAACCGGGATATGAACCGAACCAGCATTACGCGAAAATGCGTCATCTGATCAATGATGATCATTCCTGGGATTCTTATCTTTTCGGTTCCTCAAGGGTAGGGAAGATAGACCCCTCTCTGATATCGGGAGGCAAATATTACAACATGAACTATTCTGAAGGTGTCCCTGGTGAGCACCTTGAAGACATTAAAATGCTGCTTGAAAAAGGATTCACTCTCAAGAACGTGATGATCGGCCTTGACAACTCCTCTTACAGTATAAGCCCCGAAGAGCATGTCGACCAGATAATGCGGCACGGTTATGAGCGCACCTTTATCAAAAGGCTTCCATTCCAGATCAAGTACTTATGTTCCGCCCCAAGATTCAGTATTATGAAATATATACAACAGACGATGGATGACACGATGATAGTTTTCGATATTCTCGGTAATGGGATGCAGAGGCTT
>JAOUDF010000276.1 GCA_029859385.1 Nitrospirota bacterium | reverse complement strand
CGAAGGGACACTCCTCGGCATCCCCTCCATGGCGGTATCGCTCGTCGCATGGGAGGACTTTCTTTTTGCGACGGCAGCCGAGTATGCGGCAGTGCTGGCCGGGCGCATCGGCAGGGAAGGTCTGCCCAAGGACACCCTGCTTAATATCAACGTGCCTAACCTGAGGCTGGAGGATGTCAAGGGGATGAAGGTAACGAGGCAGGGAAAGCGGACGTATCTTGACGAGGCCATGGAGATGGTCGACCCCCGGGGCAAGAAATACTACTGGGTCGGAGGTGGAGATCCGGTCTGGGAGCCGGGTGACGACACCGACTATGCGGCGGTATCGAGCGGCCATGTTTCCGTCACCCCGCTTCATCTCGACCTTACCAATTTTTCAGCCCTGGAAGAGATCAGGGGCTGGAAAGAATTGCAGTAGGAGCGCCGTGTGAGCATCTTTCAGGACTATACCCGTCTTCGTCACAGGATGGTGGACAGCCAGCTGGTCCCCCGGGGAATACGCGATGAACGGGTCCTTGAAGCGATGCGCAAGGTACAGCGACACCTCTTTGTCGGCGAAGCCCTCCGCAGTCGCGCCTATGACGACAACGCCCTCCCTATCGGCGAAAGCCAGACCATCTCCCAGCCCTACATGGTAGCGCTCATGACCGAACTCCTTGAGCTCAAAGGTACGGAAAAGGTACTGGAAATCGGCACCGGGTCGGGTTATCAGGCCGCGGTACTGGCCGAACTCTGCGACAAGGTCTATACCATCGAGCGGATAAAGTCCCTGGGGATGCGGGCCAGGACCATTCTTGACGAGCTTGGCTACTTCAATGTTGCCGTAAAAATCTTCGACGGCACCTATGGATGGAGGGAGAACGCTCCCTTTGACGGCATCATCGTCACCGCGGGGGCGCCGGAGATTCCGCAATCCCTTCTCGACCAGTTGGCTGTCGGGGGACGGCTCATTATCCCCGTGGGAAGCAGGGGGACTCAGGAGCTGGCGAAGGTGGTAAGGACCGAGACGGGGTTTGAGACCACTACCTCCATAGGTTGCGTATTTGTGCCGTTGCTCGGGGCCTACGGTTGGAAAGATAATGGATAATGAAAAAGAGTTGTCTGTCAATTGTCGATTGTCAATTAACAACTGTCAATTGCCCTTCAAGGTTTTTTGAATGACCAGTCTTATGTTTCTCACCCTCTTCGGGGGGGTATGTCTTCTGCTCTACGGTATACGCCTGGCGGGGAGCGGTCTTCAGCAGGCCGCCGGCGCCAGGATGCGCGGCATTCTGGCCTCACTTACCTCAAACCGCGTGGTGGGCATGGGAGTGGGGGCCGCGGTAACGGCCCTGCTTCAGTCGAGCAGTGCCACCTCGGTCATGCTGGTGGGATTTGCCGGTTCAGGGCTCATGAACCTCAGTCAGGCCATGGGGGTGGTGCTGGGGGCCGACATCGGCACGACCCTTACAGTACAGCTCATCGCCTTCCAGTTTTATGACTACGCCATCTTTCTTGTCGGTATCGGTATTACCCTGAGCTATCTCGGCAAGAAGCATCTGGTGAAGCATATCGGTGAAAGCATCCTTGGCTTTGCCCTCATATTCCTTTCGCTGAAGTTAATGACTGATGCCATGGCCCCGCTGAAGCAGGACCCGGTGGTTGAGGAGATATTCCTGTTGTTGCAGGGGTATCCTTTCATGGTGATGCTTGCCGCAGCCATCTTTACCGCCCTTGTCCACAGCAGTGCAGCCACTATCGGCATGGCCCTGGCCTTTGCATCCCAGGGGCTTATCGGAATTCAGGCCGCCATACCGATCATTTTCGGGGCCAACATCGGCACCTGTGCCACCGCCATCGCGCTGAGTTTCGGCGCTACAACCGAGGCCAAGCGAGTGGCTGCCGCTCATACGCTGTTCAAGGTGCTGGGGGTCTGCATATTCTTCCCGCTCATTGTCCCGTTCACCCAACTGATAACCATGACCGCCGACGACCCCATGCGACAGATCGCCAATGGCCATACCGTCTTCAATATCGCCATTGCCCTGCTGTTTCTGCCCTTTACCGGGCCGTTGAGCCGTTTCATCCAGCGGATGATACCCGAGACGGCGCCTTCGGAAAAATTCGCGCCCAAGTACCTCAACCCGCAGATGCTCGAATCGACGCCCCTGGCCCTTGGACAGGCAGCGCGAGAGGTGCTGAGGATGGCCGATATTGTCGGCGACATGCTGAAGAAAAGTATTGAGCCCTTGAAGCGGGGTGACGTTTCAATGGTTGAAGAACTGCAGGATAGCGACGACAAGGTCGACCTTCTCAATACCGAGATAAAGCTCTATCTTGCAAAGCTCTCCCAGGCGTCGCTCACAGAGCGGCAGTCAAAGCGGGAGATGGACCTCTTGACCTTCACCGAAAACCTCGAACATATCGGCGATGTCATTGACAAGAATATCATGGAGCTGGCAAAGAAAAAGATCATCAACAACCTGGCCTTTTCGGAGCAAGGGCTTTCAGAAATCGTTACCTTTCATGGTATGGTGGCGGAGAACTTCGACCTGGCGGTTTCGGTCTTCACCACGCGGGACATAGAGCTGGCCAGGAAGCTTGTCCGTCACAAGGCGAGGATCAGCGAGCTGGAAAGGGAATACCGTCAGGCGCACATCAACCGCCTGCATAAGGGGTTCAGGGAGTCGATCGAGACCAGCTCCATCCATCTCGATGTGCTCAGCAACCTTCAGAGAATTAACTCCCTTCTCACCGACGTCGCCTATCCGGTGCTGGAAGTGGTAGAGTAGAAGCGAAAAGGGCTGTTCAATGTTCAACGTTCAAGGAGAAACCATGCACAAGACATCACACCAGCTGTTTGAAGAAGCCAGGCAACTGATCCCCGGCGGCGTCAACTCCCCCGTCCGCGCCTTCAAGTCGGTGGGCGGCACCCCTCTGTTTATTGCAAGAGCGCGCGGCTCCAAGATATTCGACGTTGAAGGACGGGAGTATATCGACTATGTCCTCTCCTGGGG
>JAOUDF010000275.1 GCA_029859385.1 Nitrospirota bacterium | reverse complement strand
TGAAGACTCTTGTACGATTCCTTAAGCTCGATATATTTGCCGACCAGCGCGATCTTCACATGACCTTTGGGATTCTTGATGATCGACGATATCCGTTCCCATTCCTTCAGATTGGCGGGATTCGCCGACAGCCCCAGTTTCTCCACAATACGGTTGTCAAGCCCTTCCTCATGAAGAAGGAGAGGCACTTCGTAGATCGAAGCAACATCCTTGGCCGTAACCACCGAGTCGAAGGCCACATTGCAGAAAAGTGCAATCTTCTTCTTCATGTCGTCAGGTATATCCCGGTCGGTCCGGCAGAGGAGGACGTCGGGCTGGATACCGATCTCCCGCAGCTTGTTGACACTGTGCTGGGTCGGTTTGGTCTTTAGTTCGTCGGCCGTTTTGATGAACGGCACCAGGGTCAGATGAATATAGAGGACGTTCTCCCTGCCTACATCATAGGGGAACTGGCGTATCGCTTCGAGGAAAGGCAGGCTCTCGATGTCGCCCACCGTACCGCCAATCTCGATGATGGCCACATCGACTTCGTCGCCGACAGACTGGATGCAGTTTTTTATCTCATCGGTAATGTGAGGGACCACCTGCACTGTACCGCCAAGGTAGTAACCGCGGCGTTCCTTGGTTATAACGTTGTTGTAAATCCTGCCGGTGGTGAAATTGTTCTTCGTGGAGGTTTTTGCGGAGGTATACCGCTCGTAGTGCCCCAGGTCAAGGTCGGTCTCGGCGCCGTCATCGGTAACGTAGACCTCTCCGTGCTGAAAGGGATTCATGGTGCCGGGGTCGACGTTGATATAGGGGTCCAGCTTCTGGAAGGTTACCGTAAGTCCGCGGCTTTCCAGAATCGCCCCGATGGAGGCTGCCGCCAGTCCTTTACCCAGGGAGGAAACCACGCCGCCGGTTACAAATATAAATTTCGTATGCTTACCCCTCACGTTCCTCTCCTGTTCTGTAAAAACAATTCCCGCACCCGTTCCAGATCCGCCGGTGAATCAACGCCAATGGAGTCGTACGGGGTAACGGCGACCTTGATCCGGCAGCCGTTTTCCAATACCCTTAATTGCTCAAGTTTTTCAATGTTTTCCAGTCGAGCGGGCGACAACCCGGCATAGCGCAGCAGAAAGTCCCGACGGTAGCTGTAAAGCCCCATGTGTTTATAACAAATTACCTCCTGCATGTCGACCGAATTATTGCCCAGCATCCCCCACAGATCACGGTGAAACGGGATGGGAGAGCGGGAGAAATAGAGGGCATTCCCCTGCCCGTCAAAAACCACCTTCACCACATTCGGGTTCCAGAGGTCTTCTACCGCCTCTATTCGACGACAGACCGTGCCCATCTCCGCTCCCGGATCATCAAGCAGAAGCTGGATGGCGCCGTCAATGGTCTCCCGATGGATGAGCGGCTCGTCACCCTGGACATTGACAATGATGTCGGAATCAAGTCCGGCAGCCACTTCCGCCAACCGGTCGGTGCCGGAGGGGTGATCGGGTGAGGTCATGACCACCTCTTTCGCCTCGGCCGCAACCGCCTCAAAAATCCGCTGGTCATCGGTCGCTACAATGACTCTGTTGACCAGCGACGCCCGGGATGCGGCATCGTGCACATGACAGACCATGGGGCGACCATCGATAAGGGCAAGAGGCTTGCCGGGAAAACGGGAGGATTGGTACCGGGCCGGGATGATTACGGTAACATGGGGAGAGGGCATAAATCTCCGATGAAGTATTCTCGTCATTCCGGCGAAAGCCGGAATCCAGAGTTATGCAAGCACTTTAAAAGACTAGATTCCGGCTTTCGCCGGACTGGCAACATCTTGTAACGGCATAAAGGTGCTATATATGCCGTATCCGTTCAACAAGCTGTTGCGGCGTTACCACTGCCGTCCCCACCTCGCCTACCACGATGCCTGCCGCGAAGTTTGACAGGATGGCTGCGTCAAGCAGCGACGCACCCACCGCGCTGGCGAGGGCCAGGACGCTGATGACCGTATCACCGGCGCCGGTCACGTCGTAGACCTCCTGCGCCACCGTGGGGATACTGGTCACCTTGCCGTCGCCCTCGAAGAGCGACATGCCATGTTCGCCCCGGGTAATAAGCAGCGAGCGGCTCTTCAGCTTTTCCATGATCGCCTTGCCCGCCGTCAGCACAGAACTATCGTCGGTTATTTCTACCCGGGCCCCTGCTGAGGCTTCGTCGGTATTGGGGGTAAGGATATCCACATTCTGGTAATAGTCGAAATGGGGCACCTTCGGGTCCACCGCCACCATGATCCCCTTTTCCCTGGCCATGGCAACAACCTCCGCTACGAGGCGCCGGGTGACCACCCCTTTGCAGTAATCGGAGAGGATTATGGCATTTACCCCTTTGTCGAGGTGATCCCTTATATAGCCGAGAAGAATATCCTGGGTATCTTCCGAGATGTCGTCCTTTACTTCGCGGTCGAACCGGACCACCTGCTGGCTGTGGGCAATGATGCGGGTTTTGATTGTGGTGGGCCGCTTCTCCTCGACGATGAGGCCGTCGGTAATGACGTTGTTTTCACGCAGGTGATGCACAATCGACCGCCCCGGCTCATCATGGCCGATCACCCCGGCGATGAGGGCATGACCGCCCAGACTGGTGATGTTGTTCACCACGTTGGCTGCGCCTCCCAGAAGGAGGTTTTCCCGGGTAACGTTGACCACCGGTACCGGCGCCTCGGGGGAGATACGGGAAACCTTCCCCCATATATAATGGTCGAGCATGATGTCGCCAACGACCAGTACGCGGCCGCCGGGGAAGCGCTCGACAAGGGAACAGAGCTTGTCTCTATCAAGATTTGCTAATGGCATTGCCTATCCTTTTTCAAGTTCATCTTTAACTTTACGGACCACTTCTTCGACCGGGAGACTTTCCATGCAGAACAGCTCTTTGCATTTCTTTCGGTAACAGGGGGCACAGGATATATCCTTTCTTAAAACCCTGTCAAGCATGGCATAGGGTCCCGTTCTGTCCGGATT
>JAOUDF010000058.1 GCA_029859385.1 Nitrospirota bacterium | reverse complement strand
CCTTGCCATTGAGCAGGGCACTGACCCGCTCCTTCATCTCCCGGGCAGCCTTGTTGGTAAAGGTAACCGCGACGACTTCGCTGGCGGGTACCCCTTTGTCGATGAGATGGGCTACCCGCATGGTTATGACGCGGGTCTTGCCGCTCCCCGCCCCTGCCAGGACAAGGAGAGGACCTTCGGTCTGGAGCACCGCCTCCTTCTGGCGCGGGTTGAGTGTGTTTATTTCGCGTTGGATGTTCATAAATAGTGATTATCGGGACAATTGAGTGACCGGCCACACCTTCCAGCCCTGTTGGCGGATGACGTCGTCGATGAATGGATGTCGCGTGAGATACAATACCGTCAGTACCCACTTCGGGTCTACGGGAATTTCTATCAGCATTGAGTCGTAAGGAATCCTATCATGCTCGGTCATTATAGTGAAGTTTCTTGTCGAATTGAGGGTATATGGTTGATCCAGCGATTCATCCACACCTCTGAACCAGGGAGGACCGATCAGCAGATTAACCTTTCGCTCTCGCAAATACGAGAAACGCGCTATTTTAGTATGACCGGGGACATCACCCACCACCACCCCTTCTCTGGCAATGCGGGAATCGCTGAGACCCAGCATATCTACTGTTGCCAGACGGGAATAATATGGGATGGCGCCCGCCGCGGTGGTGGCAATGACCACATCCGGTCGATAGTGAAAAGCCTCTCCCAGTAATCGTCCAACATGAGACCAGTTCTGCCCCTTGGAGGTAACATGATTGTTGAGCTCTTCAATAGATTCAATTCCTCTATACTTAACGCTGACATAGCCGGTATATGTCATGGCGTGCCAGAGCGATCCCATGATAATTACGACTACCAACAATGCTTGAACAGGGCGGGACGTGGTCAATTCAGCAATCATCATTACCAGGAGGATAAAGAAGAACGGCATGACGGGTACGACGAAGCGAAATTCCATGAAATCTCCGCCAACCCGTATCATGTAGAGAAACCACAGGGCAACTATTGCCGCAAGTATTGCAGCGGGATGCTTCCACGGCGCCTGCATCTTCCACAGTACCCAAATCGCCAGAAACGGCATTGGTATCAACCAGTACGTCTTTAAAAAGACGTAAAAATAATAGAACCCTCTCTCAATTGATGCAGCTCCGGACACCTTGGAATAAAAGGTGTTTGGGAGAATGCTGCCGTAGAAAGCCAGTTTCCACAGCAACCATCCACCCACAATGATCACAAGCGGAGCGGCAAGAGAAAGCATGAGGAATTGTTTTGTTCTGACCGACGCGTTTTCAGAGAGGATGCTGTAGCTCGATGCTCCAAGAAGCACTATAACCAGAATGCTCGAATCAAGACGGATCAGGAGCGCGGCTGCACAGAGGAGTGAAAGGGATAGCGACTTGCCAATGGTCCATATGCGGGATCGAACCGCACGGGTCACAACACAGGCGCAGGCCACAAAGAGGCATGCCTGCATCTGGGTCTCCAGTCCCCCGGTGGCATAGGCGCTGAAGGTATAGTTTGTGCCGAGGAGCAGGATGGTTAAAATACCGAGATTTTTTGAACCAAGGATGCTTGAGGCGAGAAGGTATGTCAGGCCGAGCGTCACTGCAAAGCACGCCATCCCGAGGCCAAGGGAGAAGGGCACGGGATCATAGCCCAGCGCAATGGGGATGGCCATGAGCAACGTCCAGAGAAAGTTGGTATACCCCTCGACGCGCTCACCGGGGTTCCATACCAACCCGTGGCCGTTAACCAGGTTTTCCGCATAGCGGAATGATATGAAGGCGTCGTCCTGGATGAATCTGTTGATCCACGCCAGGACCGTAAGGAGGGCGATTACGCCCGCGACAACTACTCTGAACCGGTTCTGGTAAAACGCTCTCAGTCCGTCAGCGGTCATGGCCGATGCCAGGAGGATACGTTATTTCTTTGCCGGTGTTTCGGCTGGCTTTGTTTCGGCTTCCCCGGCAGCCGGTGCCGCAGGCGTCGGCAGCGCCGCTTCAGGCTTGGGCATTTCCCCACCCAGCGCGACAAATCTGCGGGTAGCCTCACCGATAAAAGGCGATTGTTTGAAGTCACCTATGATGGCGTCATATTCTGTTACGGCATCCTCTTTCTTGCCGAGTTCTTCAAGCAGCTTTCCCTTTTCAAGATGCAGAAGGTCCTTGGGGGCATTGCCCGCACCCATCAACTGGTCGAAATCCTTGAGCGCCCCCTCTTTGTCCCCCTTCGCCCATTTGGCATAGGCTACCTTTTGCCGGGCTGCCTGAACGACAAGGGCATCGCCGCCCTTGGCCGTAGCCGCCTCGTAATGCTTGAGGGCCTCGTCCCATTTCCCCTTCAGGGCTTCGATATTCCCAAGCTGGTAATGGGCCGAAAGGGCTTCAGCAGAGCTGCCGTAGTCTTTTACGATATTTTCGTATACGGTGCGCGCCGACGCGAGGTCGGTTTCGGCTTTTGCGGGGTCGGGTTGTGCCTCGGCAGCCTGCATGTAGCGGGATGCCTGAAAGAGAAGATAGGCCGACTTGTTTTTCTGCCCCTCGTTCCAGTAGTAGACACCTGCTCCAATGGCGATGGCGACTATTACGATTCCCACGGCGACAAACACCTGACGGGTATTGGCCATGACGTACTCGGCCACTCTGTCGGAGAACGTAAGGAATTCGTCGGTTTCCATGATTTCTTCGCCATTGGTCATGGACCTTTTGCGGATCTTCTGCATTGGCACTATCCTCCAGTAACTCTATCGTGACATTGATTTTTCAACAAGTTGAGCCGAATGCCCGAAGACTTCGCCCAGGCGTTCCTCGGGCCAGCCGGCACCGAGCAGCACCCTGCGCGCCCTGTCGTGGGAGAGAAGGTCGCCCGGTTCATGGGCATCGGAATTAAGTACAAGGGCCGCCCCAAGCATCAGGGCCTGTTTGACCACATGCCCGTTGGAGAGCGAGTGCCCTTTGCGGCCCGACACCTCCAGGTAAATCCTCCGTTTAACCGCCAGCCTGACCTCTTCCTCGGTAATCAGGCCCGGATGGGCCAGTATATCGATATCAGACTCAAGCGCAGCGAGATTCGTCCCCGGGGCCACCGGCTCACTCAGCGTTTCTCCGTGCGCAACTATGAGCCTGGCACCCAGGCTTCTGGCCTTTCTGGCAAGGTTTGCCATATCCTCAGGGGGGATATGGGTCAGCTCGGCGCCGGGGACAACCCTGATCCCGAACTTTCCGTCCAGTTCCTTCGATGCCGTCGCCAGCCTGGGCACTACCAGGTCGATGTTGGAAGCATCCACATGGTCGGTCAGGGCAATGGCCTTATAGCCGGCCACCGCTGCCCGACGGACAAGCTCGGAAGGCAAGAGCACTCCGTCGGAAAACAGCGTATGCGTATGCAGATCGATCATGCTGCCCGGGGCCTCCCTTGAAAAGTCTCGAAAAAATATCCCAGACCCTATGAAAAGTCAATAGAAACTCCTTTTCATCAACGATTGCACGATACGGCGACATGATCTATAGTAGCCCTATGAAACCATTAAAAAAAATGAAGGACTCCTTCTTCCGGTCGCTTTACGACGCCTTTCCCTCGCTGCTCGACCGCTGGGCGAAACATGCCCGGTTTGTAGAACCGGCAGATATCCCCTGGACCCCCCTCTCAAAACCGCTCTCCGCGTGCAAGGTCGCCCTCGTTACCACCACCGGCGTGCATCTCGCCGACCAGGCTCCCTTCGATATGGACGACCCGGAAGGGGACCATTCCTTTCGTGAGTTCCCCATCGACAGCCCGAAAGAATCGTTTGTCATCACCCACGATTACTACAACCATGCCGATGCCGACCGTGACATCAATGTAGTGTTGCCTGTGGACCGCCTGAGAGAATTAGCGTCTAATGGAACAATTGGCGAAGCATCGCCTCTCTGCTACAGTTTCATGGGGCATATCCTGGGCAGGCATCTTACCGGACTTGTTGAGGAATCTGCACCAGCCGTCGCAGCTCTGCTGAAACGACAGGGGGTAGACCTGGTCTTCCTCACCCCGGCCTGAGGCATATGCCATCAGTCCGTGGGGCTGATACAGCGAGCAATAGAACAGGCAGGGATGACCACCGTGTCCGTCTCCATGAACCGCGAAATAACGGCAAAGGTCAAGCCTCCCCGGGCTGTCCTGCTGCGGTGGCCCCTGGGGCATCCAATGGGTGAACCATTTCATCGGGCTCAACAGCAACAGGTACTTATTGATGCCCTGAAACTTGCTGAATCTGGTACAATAAATAACAGGAGTGTGGAGCTTCCCTATCGTTGGAAACGAGAGGTTTATGGCCATGACCGGCAAGAAAGCACTTCTTCTTAGCACCGACACGGATCGCCTCTCCTTGCTCTCCGGACTTCTGCGCGATGACGGTTTCGAGGTTATCACGGGAAAGTCGGGAGAGACCGGCCTGCTGCTGGCCGACACGGAGCGTCCGGATATCATTGTGGCCGACCTCGTCCTGCCGACGATGGACGCCTATCAGCTCTATCGCACCTTGCGATCTCCCGAATACAGCTATCTTGTCGACACCCCTTTTATTTTTCTTTCTGCCGACCCTGAAGCACTGTCAACCTTGAGAGACGAGCAGACCGACGTGTTGTGGCCGCCTGCCGATGGATTGTCTCAAAGAGCCTTGCTGTGCAAGATGCGGAAAATGGTAGGTTTGCAGGTTGATGAGGATATTTCCGAGACATACTGCGGAACCGTGCTGAAGGTATTTATCTATTCACACAATACCGATCTGGTCAATCATCTGCGGACCTGTCTTGGAGAAGACGACAGATACGACATGGCCGTAGTGCTTGACCGTGATGAACTGATCGCCAGGAACGAAGCAACCCTGATCCCGTTCCTCTTTATCGATATTGCCGTCACCGATGAACCATCAATCGAATATCTCCTGAAAAAAATGCGGATAAAAAACAGTTCTCTCCGCATTATCGTGATATCGACCAAAGAGTCGATTTCGAATGCTCTGTGCCTGTTTAAACATGGGGCCAACGATTACCTGGTTCTTCCTTTTACTGAAAAGGAACTCCGTGATTCCATGAGGATCGTCACGGAGGTGGTAGATCACTCAGCCGCTGTTTCCGTTATTTCCGAGCGGATAAGTGAACTCAACCTCCAGCTGCAGTACAAGAACCTTGAACTCACCCTTCTTCAAAAGATCGCCGCCGAACTCTCGCATAGAGACAATCCGGATGAACTGGCGGAGATAATCCTTACAGGGCTTCGGGAACTGGTCGACTACGACGTCTCCACAATCATGCTCCTTGAAGGCTCGACGTTGTACGTTGTCGCCGAAAGGGGATTCCCGGATTCCCAAACAGCGCTTGAGTTGCAGTTTGATACCGATTCCAACCCCAGGATAAAGCGGGTCGTTGAGGAAAAGAAGGCTTTCATCTTCAGGGACCCCAATGAAGTCGACCCCTTCGACGGCATACTACAGGTGAAAAAGGTCCATTCCTGTCTGATAGCCCCCATGTACCTCGGGGACCGCATGCTCGGCATCCTCACCCTGGACAAGCAGATTCCGGGTCTTTATGACGACGAAACTATCAGATTGGTTTCGATACTCGCCCACCATGCGGCAATCTCCTTCGAGCGGGCTGAACGTCACGAGACCCTGGAGAAACTTGCATCCACCGACGGACTGACCGGGCTTTACAACCGTCGTTCTCTCGATATAGCTATCGCCCGGGAAGAGGCCCGTTTGAAGCGAAACAGGGTACCGTCAAGTGTGGTAATGGTGGACGCCGACGGTGTCAAACTGGTGAATGATCGATACGGGCATGAAGCTGGAGATGCTTTTTTAAAGAGGATCGCGGATATACTGAAAGGGAACTGCCGTGTCACCGACGTCGTTTGTCGTTACGGTGGAGACGAATTCGTTATCCTCATGCCCGAGACCACCGGCGGGGGGGCGAAACGCTTCATAAACCTGGTTACGCGAAAAATGGATACAGACCCCGGTTTCCAGATTGACGAAGAACTGAGATTGACCGTATCCATAGGCGCTGCCTGCTCCACGGAGACCGGCTCGATCGACGAAGCCCTTAAGCTTGCCGACGAGCGGATGTATGAGAGCAAGCGGCTGAGAAAGGCCTCTAGGAACGATCAGGACCAATCCTGAACTGGTCCTCGATCAGTTCGAGGGCGACCGACGCCTCCTCCCGGGTAAAGGTGAGCGAAGGACAAATCCTCAGGGAGTTTGCACCGCATCCAAGAATCAGGAGCCCCTTCTCGAACAGTCGGTCAACCATCTTGTCGCGAAATGTCGAATCAGGTTCCCTTTTTTCGGTATCCTTCACAATTTCGATACCGATCATGAGGCCCAGTCCGCGGACATCGCCGATCTGCGGGTAACGTCGCTGCATCTTCCAGAGCTCTTCCAGCATATATGCGCCTACCGTCGCTGCATTTTCCATGAGCCCCTCTTCGAGCAGACGGATGGTAGTCAACGCCGCAACGCAGGCCAGCGGATTGCCGCCAAAGGTGTTGGCATGGGCGCCGGGGGGCCAGTCCATGACCTTGTCGGATGCAATGATCGCGGAAAGGGGCATTCCCGAGGCAATCCCCTTTGCCACGCAGATGATGTCGGGAACTACGTCGAAATGCTCCGAGGCGAACATCTTTCCCGTCCGCCCCATGCCCGACTGAACCTCGTCGCAGACCAGCAGAATACCGTGCTTGTCCGCCAGCCTGCGAAGCCCCTGCATGAACTCCACCGGCGGTACCACGTAGCCGCCTTCACCCTGAATCGGCTCCACAAAGATGGCAGCCACTTCATCCGGCGGGATATCGCGGCGGAAAAGGACATCTTCAATCCAGGTAATACAGGCTGTCTCGCACGAACCGTATTTCAGGTTGTAGGGACAGCGATAGCAGTAACCATAGGGTACGTGGACCACGCCGGGAAGCAGCGGGGCAAACCGGCGGTGCTGGATCACCTTGCTGGCCGTCAGCGACAGCGCCCCCATGGTCCGGCCGTGAAACGCGCCGAAAAAGGCGATGATGTCCTGCCGACCCGTATGATAGCGGGCCAGCTTGAGGGCCGCCTCGATGGCCTCGGTACCCGAATTGCCGAAGAACACCTTCTTAGGACCATCGCCGGGTACAAGGGAGGCCAGCTTTGCAGCCAGCTCCGACTGGACCGAATAGTAGAAATCGGTGCCCGACATATGGATGAAATCCTCGGCCTGAGCCTGGATGGCCTTCACCACCTCGGGGTGGGAATGCCCCGTGGAGCAGGTGGCAATACCCGACGTGAGGTCGAGGAACTGGTTGCCGTCCACGTCCTCCGCCATGGCGCCGCGCCCCCGCTTCATGACAAAGGGATAGCCCCGGGTATACGACGGCGACATTACTTTGCTGTCGCGCTCTATGATCTCTTTGGCTTTCGGGCCGGGGAGTTTGGTGATGATCTTCGGATAGTTCATGATGCCGCCTCCAGTCCTTTTTCCAGACATGCGAAGTTGACGTCCAGGCTTTTCCCTTTGAGCACTATGGTCAATGCTTCCCTCAGCTTCTCTTCGGTCAGAATACCCGTCTTCTTGAGCAACGCGCCCAGCAGAACAAGGTTCGCCGACTGCGCCCTGCCGAGATCGGTGGCAATCCGTGTGGCTGGAATCGATACAATGCTCCCGGCCTTTAGATTCTTCTGTTCATCGGGCGAAATAACCGTACTGTCCAGCAGCAGCAACCCGTCTTCCTTAAGATGCGCTATACCCCGCGACAACCCTTCAGAGGACAGGCAGACCAGCGCATCGGCCAGGGTCGCATAGGGATAGTCCACCGGCTCGTCCGACAGCACAAGGTCGGCCCGGGTATAGGCGCCCCTCACCTGGGCGCTGTACGAGCCCGACTGGGCCGCATGCATGCCGCTCAACAGTCCGGCCTGGGCCAGGAGAATCCCTGAAATCACGACCCCCTGCCCTCCAATGCCTGCGATGATGATCTCGTATTTCATGGCTCTTTTATCTGCCCGGTTACGATCCTTCCGTCCAGTTCCTCTGCTGTCATGTTTTCCGCTTTTTGCACTGGAACAGAGCGTTTCTTCAAATCATCGATAAGGTCAAAAGGTTCGCCCAACGCGTTCAGTCGGCCGTAATGGGTGGGGCACGGCGACATCACCTCTATGAAGCTGAACCCGTTGTGATTGATCGCCTTGCGGATCGACTTCACCAGCGGCCTTGCCTGGTGTACCGACCAGCGAGCCACGAAATCCGCCCCGGCCGCTTCCACCAGCTTGCATATGTCGAATGCCCGGTCGGGGTTCCCCACAGGTGTCGTGGTCGTCCGCTTCGTCTCCGGGGTGGCGGGCGATACCTGCCCGCCCGTCATCCCGTAAATCTCGTTGTTGGCACAGATAACCGTAAGGTCGATATTGCGCCGTGCCGCATGAATCAGATGATTGCCGCCGATGGCCGAAAGGTCGCCGTCGCCGCTGATTACGACTACTTTGAGCTTGGGATTGGCCAGCTTCGCCCCCGTGGCAAAGGCAATCGGCCTGCCGTGGGTCGTGTGCATGGTGTCGGCGTTAAAGTGGGGGCTCACGATCCAGCCCGCGCAGCCGATGCCGGAGACGAAGAGGAAATCGTCCATGCTCAGCGGCTTGCCGTTAGCGTCGGTCATTTCGTTAATCGCCCGCAGTATCGTGCCCATAAGAATGCCGTGACCGCACCCCGCGCAGAATGGCGAGGGCATGGCGCCGCTACGGATGAGATCGGTGTTTATGTGGACGTCGAATTCAGCCATTATTATTCACCGCCTCAATTATCGGCTCCGGCCTCAGCACTTCTCCCCGCACGCCGGCCACGCAGACAACATCGTGCCTTACAACCCGCTCTACCTCCAGGGCCACCTGCCCCAGGTTCATCTCGGGAACGATGATAAGCCGTTTCCCTTCCGCCGCCAGCCTCACCGCATCCTCCGGGAAAGGCCACAGTGTCTTGAGCCGCAACAACCCGGCCTTCACACCCTGTTCACGCAACACTTTCACCGCCTTCATGCTGCTCCGGGCTACAATACCATAGGCTACTATCAGCACGTCGGCATCATCCAGCCAGTGGCTTTCGGTTTCTACAATTGCGGAAGCATTGGCGGTAATCTTCTCGCTCAGTCGTCGTATTAGTTGCTCCTGTATATTCGGGTCGGCGCTCTTCCGATATCCCCATTCGTCGTGGGTCGAGCCGGTTACCAGCACCTTCTCCCCTTCGCCGAAGGCAGGCATGGGCGGCACTTGCTCGCCGCCGAAGGGCGCCTTGCCCGGCTCCTTCTTTCGGTTGACCACCGGCACACTGGCTGGGATCACGCACCCCTCCCGCAGATGCGCCACGGCCTCGTCGGCCAGCAGGAACACCGGCACCCGGTAGGTTTCCGCAAGGTTGAATGCTCGAACCGACATGTCGAACATCTCCTGCACCGACCAGGGCGAAAGGGCAATGATCTGGTAATCGCCGTGCGAGCCCCAGCGCACCTGCATCACGTCGCCCGCAGCCGGTTTCGTCGCCTGCCCCGTACACGGCCCTGCCCGCATCACGTTCACAATGACGCACGGCGCCTCGGTCATCACCGCATAGCCGATATTCTCCTGCATGAGGGAAAGCCCCGGCCCTGATGTCGCCGTCATCGCCTTGGCACCGGCCCACGATGCACCGATCACCGCTGCGATGGAGCCGATTTCGTCCTCCATCTGAATAAAGGCGCCTCCCAGCTCCGGGAGCCGTTTGGCCATATGTTCCATAAGCTCGGAGGAGGGAGTAATAGGGTATCCGGCGTAGAACCGGCACCCCGCGGCCAGCGCCCCTTCCGCAGCCGCCTCGTTCCCCTGCATCAGACGCGCATCACTCATCATCCCCTCGCACCACAATGGCCAGGTCAGGACACAACAACTCACACTCGTAACACTTGATGCATTTGTCGGCATGGGCGACCAGCACCGGGCCGAACCCCTTGGGGCCGATCTCGGCACTCATCTCGTAGACGTCCTTGGGGCAGACGTTTATGCAGATGTAGCACCCTTTGCAGAGGTTTTCGTCGAGAGTAATGTGGACATTGGTAGTCATGTTTACCTTATCGGCGGACCAATGCTTCTCTTGAAGCCGCTCAATGTGGATAACACGGGGTTGGAGGGGTGTCAAATCCAAGAGGGATGAATCGTCTCGTCGGGCATACTCCGAAGAAAAAAAGCGCTTTTACTTCACGAGCGGCACACCGCATTTTTGCGCCACGGTTTTCAGCTTTTTGTCCTGCGTCGCGAGCGGCAGAGCCTTTCGGATTGCAAGTTCCAGATAGGATGCGTCATAGGTTGAAAGGCCGTGCTCCCGGGCCAGCGCCAGTGTAACGCCTAACCCCTTTTGCTTGCCGGCCTCATCCACAACAATATCGAGGGAATCGAAATAATCGACCAGCTGAATTGTCTGCGCCTCGGTCAGGCGGTTTCGCCGCTCTCCGGCCAGCAGGGCATTGCCCACTTCCAGCGGCCAAATGGCGGGGACATGGGCAACAGCAGGATTGTCGGCATTGGTAAGAAATTTCAGGACCTTGTCCGTGTAAGTTCCCGCCTCATCGGGGAAGCACCAGCTCAAGGCTACCGAGGCATCGAGGACGAAGTGCATCAGTGCCGCCTTCCTTCTTCGACAAGCTCCTTCATCGATATACCAGCCTTTGGTATGCTCTCCCTGATTGCCCTGAAGCCATCGGCAACCAACGCAAGATCTCGCTTCTTTGCCGATGGCGCCGGCACCAGAACCGCAACGGGCACCCCACGCCGGGTAATAGTTACCTTCTCCCCACTGGCTACTTTATCCAGTAGTTCTGGCAGATGGGTCTTCGCTTCATATGCGCCAACGGTTTTCATGTTTCCACCTCGTTCAGACCAGTTTATAGACTAGTTTACACGATAATGTTTCGACGTCAATAGCTCTATGAAGATTTTATTTTCCTTTTGTAAACGATGAGGCAGAGATCATTTACCCGTGCCCTTCCGTCGTCGACGCCCTTTTTCCGGTTTAACACGGTTCTGCTCATTGAAATCCTCCGCCACCCCCGTAAAGATGCGCAGCAACCCGTAGCTAAGCCAGCTCATGAACCTCAGGTTGATCGGATACCGTTTCCAGTGAGGCTTGATTATCCGCTGCCCCCCCTCCTCCATGGCGCGAAAGAGGTTCTGCCTTAATGTTGCGGCGAATTCCTCGTCATCGGCAATGATATTGGCTTCGCGCGACAGCAACAGGCTGAAGGGGTCGATATTCGATGACCCCACCGTCGCCCAGTGCCCGTCTATCACCGCCACTTTTGCGTGCAAAAGGCTCTTGCGGTATTCGTATATTTCAATACCGGCGTCGAGAAGCTTCCCGTAAAGAGCCCGCGTGGCATAGTGCAACAGGAGATATTCCGCCCTGCCCTGCAACAGCAGGACCACCCGTACTCCTCTCTCGGCGGCCCTGACAAGGGCATAGCGAAAGTTGATGCCTGGCAGGAAATAGGCATTGGCAATGATGATTTCACATTCCGCCTGTTCAATGGCGGCCAGATAGGCAGTTTCGATATCCCGACGGTGGCGGATGTTGTCTCGTACCAGAAACGAGAGTTTCGCTGTCCCTTTGGGCAGGGAGGGTACTGTCTTGCTCTTTTCGCGGGAAAGCCCTTTTTGCAGGTGCGTCCACGATACCCGCGACCAGAGTTGCCGTGCAGAGCGGCGAATTACCTGGGCCAACGGCCCCTCAACAGCTACTGCGTAGTCATAGCGCGGATGCGGGGCTATCACCGGTTCGACATCATCAACTATGTTTATTCCGCCGACAAAGGCTATCTGCCGGTCTACGACAACAACCTTCCGGTGGAGCCGGCGCAGATGTTTGCGTCTCCATGACCAGGGCGCAAGATGAGGGCGATATTTCAGTATCTTGACACCGCCCTCCTGCAGGTAATCAAGCATCCGTTGGGGGAGGTCTTTTGATCCGAAGCCGTCTATCAGCAGATGGGTGCTTACACCGCGCTGGGCAGCCCGACGCAGAGCCTCGGCAATGCGTCTTCCCGTGGCATCATTTTGGAAGATATACGTCTCAAGGTAAATTTCGTGCACGGCGCGGTCAAACGCCGCTTCGATGGCAGGGAAATAAGCCTCCCCGTTTTGCAGCAGGGTAATCTGATTACCTGAAATAAAGCTGTCCATCGAAGTTACACGCGATCTGAGCGGGGGCATGCGGGGAATGCTACCAGAAGCCCCCGGGGAAGGGTTAAGTAAATGCCTTCATACCCGTAATGTACGACCCGATGATCAGCTTCTGGATCTCGCTGGTCCCTTCGTAGATGGTTGCCACGCGGGCATCGCGGAGATACCGCTCCACGGGGTATTCGTCGGAGTAGCCGTAGCCGCCATGGATCTGCACCGCCTCGT
>JAOUDF010000274.1 GCA_029859385.1 Nitrospirota bacterium | reverse complement strand
ATTTAGAATGGCGGATTCGTTATTGGTCCGCGGTGTCAACACGGCATTCCTGTCACCGATGGCAGCGGTCATGGCATTCCAATCATAGATAGTGGTTCCCGCTACATTTTTGTCGAAACCGGTCACGATGCCACCGATGCCCTGCATGGCGCTTCCGAAAAATGCCATTGAAAATGGATTGGAACTGACAAACTCCTCCGCTCCAGCGCCGGCCAATCCTTTGCCAAAAACTGCTGCATTAGTAATTGTCTTGGTTAAGGGATCATAGATGCCCTTGACAAAGATCTGGTCCTGAAGTCTGTCACCTATTGAGCCAAAGACCTTATTAGTTCCCCAGTTGATATAGAGGCGCATCTTGTCTGCTTCATGAGAGCCGTCGGTAAACACCGCGGCAGCACGTCCGTAGTAGATGCCGATGCCGCTCGTAGGAGCAACAGCACTGCCGATAGGCGCTCCGGCATACCCGGCAAACTGGTTGGTGCCCGGGCTGATGAAATAGCTGAACTCACCCCTGCCGTCATACCAGGCTGATCCGGCAGGGTACGAGTATCCCCAGAAATTCTGTGCGGGGAATGAGTATGGCCCCTGGACAGTATAAGGGGTGGCGGTACTGTTGACAACGGGTGCGTTCAGGCTAAGGTTTGCGAGGCTGCCACCGTAAGTGAGCGAATAGTTACGGACAGTATCGGTAGCCAGGGCGCTTCCTGAAACTCCGCCTGTCCATATAGTCGTTCCGGCGGCTCCTACATATTTACCGCCAAGAGAATAGGTGGGAATAGTTGTGACCGGCTGCGATGGCGGCGTCTGTATTACAACAGTTGTTGTCGTTGTCGTGTTTGTCGAAGGTGTCTGCGCAGATAAAGAAGGATCTGCAAGAGTCATGGTTGCAGTGGTCCCATCGGCAGTGGTCGTTGCAGTGGTCCCGTTAGCAGTGGTCGTAGTGGTGGTTCCGTCAGCAGCGGCTGTTGTAGTGGTCCCGTCAGCAGTATTGGATGCAGGTGCCATTGCCATTAACTCGGTCGGTGCCAGTATCTGCTTTATTTCCTGCTGGGTGAATTTTTTCGCGGGTTCGGGAGGAGCGGCGTTTGAGTGTACCTTGGTGCCAAAGCCAGGAGTCCTGATCTCTCTTCCCCCGGCCGGATTATCAACAAAGATAGCTCCACCTACCAGCAAGGTGTTAAGGGTCGCCCCGTTGAAGATACCGGCAAAGTAGGTTCCACGAATGCCTATGGTGGCTACAGGGGTGCGTACCTTGACCCGATCTGGTGTCTTCTTGGCGATGCTTCCGGTGATCATACGGAAGCTCCCCTTGGTAGCGCCTACAACGAGATCGCCCACGCTTTTTTCAGGATTGTAGACGAACTGGTCAATCTTGAGGTCGCTCTGCGGTCCGATGGTGTAGACGGTTTCATCTTCAAAGAGTATTTGGGCCTGACTGTTTGCGGCTGTTTCGATGGTGTCATTGACATAAATAGGGGACTTGGCGGCGAGGTTGCGCTTCTGGCCGTCTTCAGCGACGGCGGTCACCTTGCCCCGCACAATGGCGACCTTGCCTGCCAGTGTAGCCGCCAGCGCATCGGTGATTGCGCCGCCCAGGATTATCATTGCCAGCGGAAATATCAGATAAATCGCTTTTCCATTCATGACACCCTCTCAGTAAAACAGGAAAAACTTATGAACATGGCTCATGCGTAAATATACCTGAAGGGAATAAAGCAAAGCCTGTACCTCTTATCGGCAAAAGGGGCAAATCTGTTTATCGTTAGTTAAATCAACAGGTTAGTTGGTGTTCAAAAAGGAAGGGTGTTCAGTGATGGCAACCGCAATGTGGGTAGAGGGCTTCCAGATTGGGTAACAGGCTCCTCATTAGGCTAGAACTCCCACGCGAGCATGGTGGTGAGTTGTTTTTTGTCGTAATCATAGAGGTCGAGGTTTGAGTGATTGCGGGTGTAGGTGTAGGAAAGGGTTAAGGAGAGGTTTTTTAACAGGCGCTTGTTAATATTCACCAATGTTCGGTATTCCCGATCCTCTCGACGATTCGCGTACAGGCTTTGAATAGCGCGATAGTCGACGGCCTTTGAACTATGTTGCACGAACAGTACATAGTCATGAGGCAGCTGCACCATTATGCCCAGAGCCCCTTCCAGGGCCTCATTGCTCCAGTATTTTCTGTGGGCTTTTTCATCGGAAAACTTCACGGACCCTTGCAGCATCATTTTCCCGCCCAACAAAAAGACACGGGGAGTGAAATCAACACTGTAATAATCGCTGTCTCTCTCCTCGTCGGTGTTGTATTCCCGGCGCTGCACGGTACCGGTGAGAGAAAGATCGAGATTCTTTATTCCCGAATAGCCGATGGTGGGCGCTATCCCCCAGTTTCTGGCGTAGGGTTCGTTTCCCAGCTGGACAAGGTCGAAAGTAAAGGGTAGCTGCACCCGGTAACCGTTATTGGTGTAGCCTGGGCCCGAGTTCAGGGTGATGACGTCGAGGTTGAAATTTGTCATGTGCTTGTAGCGGGAGGCGTAATAAGACAGGCTGTCCTGCCAGACGAGGCCCCCGCTCTGTCCCGGGTCATAGAAATGGGACAGGAAGAACTGGGTGATGACTGCATTATCGACCTTGGGCAGAGAGTCGGCTCCCAGGGTGAAGGTGCCGATGACCGTGGATATCTGGTCGCTTCCCGGAGCTGTTGCCACGTTTGAGTCGTACTGCCAGCCCAGGGCCAGCCTGCCGCTGAAGCGGTGGGTAGCCATCTGCTTCTCAATAAGGTCGAGATATTGCTGGATGGCAGTTGCCACACTCTTTGGCGGATTAATAGCCAGTACGGCCTCGAACTGTTCCCGGGCAAGGACAAAGGACTTGAGCTGAAAAAAGGCGCGGCCCAGCTCCAACCGAGCACGATGGGATTCGGGATTGGCGATGAGAACCCGCTCGAAAGCGGCCGCCGCTGCCTCGTAGCGGCCTATCTCAAAGGCGGCCATCCCCAACTGGAAGTTGAGCTCAGCGTTGTCGGGATGTTCCTGTACGATCTCCCAAAGTCTCTTATAGGCGGCCTTGAACTCCTTGTTTTCGAAAAGGGGCATTATCTCGGTG
>JAOUDF010000273.1 GCA_029859385.1 Nitrospirota bacterium | reverse complement strand
TGCCCCGATGACGGCAAGGACCCCGAGACCCTTATTCAGCACGCCGAAGTCGCCATGTATACCGCCAAGGAGAAGAAGACCGGTCATGCCTTCTATAACCCGCAACTAAACCCCCATACCATACGACGGTTGACGCTGCTGGGTGAACTCAAGCAGGCCATCTACAATAACCAGCTTGAACTTCATTACCAACCCAAACTGAATCTGCGGAGCGGAAAAGTCGAAGATGCGGAAGCCCTTGTCCGGTGGAAGCACCCCAGGCTGGGGATGATATCTCCCGCCGAATTCATACCGATTGCAGAACAGTCGGGGCTGATCAAGATTCTTACGATGTGGGCCATTGACAGGGCCTTGTCGGACAGAGACTCGTGGAGCAAGGACGGGATCAATATTGCCGTGGCGGTAAACATCAGCATCCATAACCTTCATGACGACAACTTCCCCGACCAGATCGCGGGTCTGCTGGCCAAGTGGCACGTCTTCCCCTCTGTCCTGGAGATGGAAATAACTGAAAGCCTCATGATGGAGAACCCTGAGCGGACTCTTAACATCCTGAAGAAAATAAATGACCTCGGGATACCCCTCTCCCTCGACGATTTCGGTACCGGCTTTTCCTCCCTTGCCTACCTCAAACGGTTGCCGGTGAGCCAGCTAAAGATAGACAAGTCCTTTGTGAGTGACATGGAGACCAATGAGAACGACCGGATGATCGTTAAGTCGATCATCGGCCTGTCCCATGATCTTAATTTCAAGGTGGTCGCCGAAGGGGTGGAAAACGAATCGGAGATACAACTACTTCGGGAGATGGGGTGCGACATCGTACAGGGGTATCATGTGAGCAAACCGGTTCCTCCCGACCAGTTGCGGCAGTGGCTTAAAAACAGCCCTCGATAATGTCACATACCTGAATACGTCACACCTTCAGGGAAAATGATAGATTTGCCGCAGATCCTCTCTCAAGTGCCATTCTGCTCACGCCGATAGATTGAATATACAGTGCTTCCAGAGAGACGATCATGCGGCAACGAATTAGTGAATGGGCATATATCAACAAGTGGCTCGCCTTGGAAATGAGCGGCGCCACCCTCCTGACGACCATCGTCATCATGCTCTTCTCCGTGCCCATGGGCAGCGGATGGGTCATCGCCGGTGCCGTACTGTCGGCGGCTCTGCACCTCTTCACGAAAGACCTCTTCTCTTTTTCAGTACAGGGGATTGAAGACGAAGCCGAAGGCCACGAAAACAACCACCCGAAGTGGCATCGGCGGATGAAGTCGAAGTAGTCGCCCAACCCTCTTTCCGGAAACCCTGGGAATTCACGCTTCAGCCAGCAACCTTGCCAGCACCGCCTCAAACCTCTTGCGCTCCTCAATGGTAAATGGCGGAGGCCCCTTGACACGTCTCCCCGCCCGCCGCGCTTTTTTCGCCTCGTGACGGGTATGCAGTTCGTGGTCTATCGATTCCTGCCTGAATATCCGCCCCCGGGGAGTAAGCACCCGGGCACCTTTTCCCAGAACCATCGCGGCCAGTCCCGTATCGCCAGTCACCAGCGCATCCCCCTGCGCTATTCTCGAGAAGATGATGAAGTCGGCCTCGTCCCGCTCCGTCTCCACCTCTATTACCTCAACATCTTCGCTACCCTGAAAGCGGCGAAGGTTCTGCGTGAGGTTACCCACAAGGGCTACCGATACGGCCAGTGATCTGGCTACGGCCAAGGATTCTTCGATAACCGGACAGGCATCGGCATCCACAAACAGTCTCTTCATCAACTCCTCGGAAGGGGTTAGCGCTTGCGCACGCTTTTAATACAGGCTAGTATTGCGGCATACGCACTTTACCACGGGGAGGGCTTATATGGATATAGGCACCACACTGACGCGGTTTTTGCTGGAGGAGCAACGGAAGTTTCCGGGCTCTACGGGCGATTTCACCGGCCTGCTGGCCGACATAGCCATCGCGGGGAAGATGATCTGCCGCGGCATGAGCAAGGCCGGCCTCATCGATATCCTTGGCGCAACGGGAAGTTCGAACGTGCAGGGAGAAGAGGTCCAGAAACTGGATGTCGTGGCCAACGACACCATGATCCGTGCCCTTGACCATACAGGACACCTCATCGGCATGGCGTCCGAAGAGATGGAAGACATCTTCCAGATACCGGACGAATTCCCGAAGGGGAAATATGTGCTGATGTATGACCCTCTCGACGGTTCATCCAACATCGACGTAAATATCTCCGTCGGGACCATCTTCTCCATCCTTCGCCGGAAGAGCACCGGCAACAAAGCCACCCTGGAAGACTTTCTCCAGCCCGGCGCCGAGCAGGTCTGTGCGGGCTACGTTTTGTACGGGACCAGCACCATGATGGTCTACACCACCGGCACCGGCGTCCACGGGTTCACCCTCGACCCCGGCGTAGGAGAGTTCCTCCTTTCTCACGAGGACATCCGGATCCCCGACCGGGGAGACCTCTACAGCATCAATGAAGGGAATGCACGCTACTGGCACAAGGGGACAACCGACTATATCAATCATTTGAAGAGCGGAGCGGGGGGCACATCATTCAAGGGCCGCTACATCGGCTCGCTGGTGGCCGACTTCCACCGCAACCTTCTCAAGGGCGGCATCTTCCTCTATCCCGGCGACACCAAGTCTCCCGACGGCAAGCTGCGGCTTCTCTACGAAGCAAACCCCCTGGCCTTTCTTGCCGAACAGGCGGGCGGAGCGGCATCGACCGGAGAAAAGCGTATCCTGGACCTGATGCCGACAAAGCTGCACCAGCGGACGCCGCTGATTATTGGAAGTAAGGATAATGTGGCGGAAGCAGAACGGTTCTGGGCAGGGGCGTGAGTCGTCGGTCCTGCATGGACCAGCTTCCTAGGTAAAGTAGGAAATGACCTTGACCAGTGTCTCTTTCAGGGTCTTCCGGTCGACAATCATATCAACCATGCCGTGCTCCAGCAGGAACTCGGCCCTCTGAAACCCTTCGGGAAGCTGCTGTTTGATGGTCTGCTCGATGACGCGGGGCCCCGCGAATCCGATGAGGGACTTGGGCTCCGCGATGATGATGTCCCCCAGCATGGCGAAACTGGCCGTAACGCCGCC
>JAOUDF010000272.1 GCA_029859385.1 Nitrospirota bacterium | reverse complement strand
TGGCGCGTTCGGTGTTCGTTTTCAACAAGGGCAAAGCGCACATAGTCGTCGCCGTATTCTCCGAAGCCGATACCGGGGGATACGGCTACCTTGGCTTCGCGGATCAAGTGCTTGGCGAACTCCAGCGATTTCATGTGACGGTGCTGCTCCGGTATCTGTGCCCAGACAAACATGGATGCCTTGGGCTTTTCCACCTGCCAGCCGATGCGGTTGAGCCCCTCGCAGAGGACGTCCCGGCGGCTCTTGTAGGTTTCACATATCTCCGCCACGCAGTCCTGAGGCCCGTTGAGGGCGATGATGCTGGCGATCTGTATCGGCTGGAACATGCCGTAATCGAGGTAGCTCTTTATCTTCTGCAGCGCCCCCACCATCTCGCGGTTGCCCACGCAGAAGCCCACGCGCCAGCCGGGCATGTTGTAGCTCTTCGAAAGGGTATAGAACTCGACGCCTACATCCTTTGCCCCCTTCACCTGCAGGAACGACGGGGCCTTGTAGCCGTCGAAGACGATGTCGGCATAGGCGATGTCGTGCACCACAATGATGTTGTGCTCTTTCGCGAAGTCCACCACCTTCTCGAAGAAGTCTATCTCGACTACCGCCGTGGTGGGGTTGTGAGGAAAGTTGATGATGAGCATCTTGGGGCGGGGCCAGGTCTCCTTGTATGCCTTGAGCATATCCTCAAAGAAGTCGCTGCCCGGCTGGAGCGGGATGCTCCGAACCTCACCGCCTGCAAGAATCACACTGTAGGGGTGGATCGGATAGGTGGGGCTGGGGCAGAGCACCACGTCGCCGGGGCCGATAATGGCGTAGGCCAGGTGGGAGAGCCCTTCCTTGGAACCGATGGTCACGATGGCCTCGGTTTCGGGGTCGATGTCGACGTCGAACTGCCGCTTGTACCAGTCGGCAATGGCCACCCTCAGGCGGGTGATGCCGCGGGATGCCGAGTAACGGTGGTTGGGTCCCTTGAGGGTTGCCTCGACCATCTTGTCGACAATATGCTTCGGTGTCGGCATGTCGGGGTTGCCCATGCCGAAGTCGATGATGTCCTCTCCCCGGTGCCGCGCATCCATCTTCATGGCGGTGGTGATGGAAAATACATAGGGCGGAAGGCGTTTTATGCGGCTGAATTCGTGCATGTGGTCCCTATATGAAATTGTATTTGGTAGGGGCGGGATTTATCCCGCCCGATTTAGGCGCAATGAATTGCGCCCCTACAACGTCTTGTGTAAAATCTTTCCCGCCTCGGCGGCATTGAACGAACTTCTCACCAGCGGCGCCGAGGCTACCAGCGCAAAACCGATCTCCTCGCCGATACGGCGGTACTCCTCGAAGACTTCCGGCCTGACATACTCGATCACCGGCAGGTGTCGTCGGCTGGGCTGAAGATACTGGCCTATGGTCACCATGTCGCAGTCAGCGTCCTTCAGGTCGCGGAGGACCGCGATCACTTCGTTCTGGGTTTCGCCCAGCCCCGCCATTATTCCCGACTTGGTATGTCGATCAGGGGCCATGGCTTTGGCCTCCTTCAGCACCTGCAGCGACCGGCGATAGTCGGCCTGGGGCCGGACCTTTTCGTAGAGCCGGGGTACCGTCTCCAGATTGTGGTTGAATATGTGCGGTTTTGCCGCCAGTACAACCTCAAGGGCGTCACGATTCCCACCGAAGTCCGGCGTCAACACCTCTACCAGCGCATCGGGCAATGCTTCCCGGAGCTTGTTCACCACATCGGCGAAGAGCGAAGCGCCGCCGTCGGGCAGGTCGTCCCGCGTTACCGAGGTGATGACCACATGCGACAACTTCATGGCTGTTGCCGCCTGCACGATACGGTTGGCCTCCTCCATGTCGACGGCGACGGGCAGCCCCTTGTCGACGGCGCAGAAGCCGCAGGCGCGGGTACAGTGATCGCCCAGGATCATGAAGGTGGCTGTGGGCCTTGAAAAACACTCCCCTATGTTGGGGCATCGCGCCGACTCACAGACCGTATTGAGGTTATGTTCCCTCAACAGGGTCTTCACCCTTCGGATGTCGCCGCGGGTCGTTTTTTTTCTGACAACCCACTCGGGCAGGCGGACCGGCATAATGGCTAAATTTTCAGCTAAGTGTTTGAAATACGGAATTTTATGGGAGATGCGGCAAAGTTGTCAACAAAAAAGGCGGCGGCGCAATTGTTTAGACGCGCAGGATTTCACCCTTCAGTTCATCGGAGACATGAAGCACTCCCATGGAGCGGAAGGGGGCCCAGCGGCGATCGGTGGGGCTGCCGGGGTTGAAAAAGAGTATGCCGTTTTTATGGTGGCAGGCGGGATAGTGGGTGTGGCCGTATACGATGCAGTGGACATCGTCGAACTCCTTTTCCACCCGCTCCTCGATACCGCCGGGGGCTCCCCATCCGTGGATGAGCCCTATGCGGAAGGCCCCGGCCTCTACCACCTTCTTGAGAGGGATGGCGCCGTGCCGGTGCGGATCGTCCATGTTGCCCATCACCGCATGGGTCGGTGCAATGGTCTCCAGAAAATCGATGACCGACGGATGGGTGATGTCGCCGGCATGGAGGATCATGTCCACGCCCCGGAGCTGTTCGACTACCGCGGCAGGCAGCTCATCGTTGGCGTCGTGAAGATGCGTGTCGGAAAGCACGCCGATCTTCATCAAGCTTCTTTCATAGAGGCGATCAATTCATCGAGGACAACTTCCCGCTGCTCCTTCGTCGCCATGTCCCGTATTACGGCCACGCCGCGCTCTACCTCTTGGTCACCCAGGATTACGGTAAACCGCGCGCCGCACTTGTCTGCCTTCTTCATCTGGCTCTTGAGACTGGCCCCGGCATAATCGAACTCTACGCTCATTCCCTGGGTACGAAGGGCATGAATTACAAGCAGGGCCGCCTTCCGCGCCGCATCGCCCATGAGGGCGAAAAATGCGTCGGTCGAAACCTTCTCCTCTCGCCGGGCATGCTGTTCCATGATGGCCACCACGCGCTCTACGCCGAGGGCGAAACCGATCCCCGGTGTGGCAGGCCCGCCCATCTCTTCCACCAGTTTGTCATAGCGCCCGCCTGCTGCTATCGCGTTCTGGGAGCCGATGCCCGTCGCCAGAAACTCGAAGGTTGTCC
>JAOUDF010000057.1 GCA_029859385.1 Nitrospirota bacterium | reverse complement strand
GTCGCCACTTCTATACGAACATCGATACCCAGCGACTTCTGCCGCTCCAGCCAGTAAGGCGCGCCGTTTGCCGGGTCAAAATGGATTGAGAGAACATGCCGCAGCCAGTGGTCGGGGTCGGCGGCAAAGCCGAGGCCTGTGAAATATGCGTTCATGCCTTGTAGGGGTATTTGGTGAAGAATTCACTGAGGACCGTGGCAATCTTGAGGGCCTGGATCATGTCGCCGTCGATCTTCACCTTGCCGGTGAAAAAGGCCATTTGCGGGTTCTGCTCCCCCGAAACTATCTTGAGAAAGGTATCGGGACCAAGGCGGAAGGTAAACGACCCGTCGGCAATTCCGCCGCTCCGTATCTCGGTGAGGGTGCCCTTTTCAATGGCCAGCCCCCAGCGGCCCAGCTCCTCCTGCCCCAGGTCAATGGTGAAGGCGGTGGAGACACTGAACAGGTTAGGAATCAATGCCTTGCCGATAAAACCAGGAAGGTATTCTTCAAAGAATTCGATGTGCGCAAGATCTGTCAAATCCTAGCTCCTTGCCCTTGCCCCCCAGTTCACACCGGCGCCGTAACCTATGAGCGTTTCAAAGTAGCGACGGTCATTGGCGGGGGGTGTCATGCCGGGCAAAAGGGAGTCGATGTTCGTCCGGTCGAAGGCCGGCTCGTAGGTCATATAAGGGGCGTAGATATCGGCCTCCCGCCGGAACCGCTCCCCCAGGAAATCCATGAGCCCCGATCCCTCGGACGGTTTTTCCACCACCTCTGCGCCGCAAATCCCCATGATGTCGTTGGTGTATTCCTCCAGCTTCCGGTTACTGATGGGAGCGGGGTTGGTGAGGTGGAAGGTCTTGCCCCTGGCAGCAGCGGTCTGAAAGAGCGTGCCGATGGCATTCACCACGTAGTCGACGGGCACGAAGTTGTTGGTAGCGTCCTTCAAACCCCTCACTTTGAAGGGTACGAAGAGCCGCTCCCCCTCCCGGCGTATTCCCAGTTGCGGCGCCATTTTCCCGCCCCTTGCCAGGTCCCGTTCGAAAAGCGTCTTGCACTTCGACAGGGCGCTGAAAAAGACATAGGGGCCTATGAAGTTGCAGGTCGCACCGGTCTTTGAATGCCCCAGGACGATGCTTGGGCGGTAGATGGTAACGGTCGACGCGCCCGACGCGGCAAATTCCCGCACCTTCTTTTCGGCAAGGAATTTGGTCTCTTCGTAAATATTATGAAAACCCGCATCATCGCTCAGGTCGTCCTCGGCCATGACGCCGTGTCTCTTGCCGCATACATATGCCGTGCTGACGTAATGGAAGTCGCTGACCTCCGACTCTTTCACCACCTTGATGACATTCTCGGTGCCGACAAGGTTGGTCCTGTAGACCGTCTGCTCCTTGTCCTCCACAAATTTGGGGACGGCCGCACAGTGGATGAATGACTTCACCCCGGCCAATGCCTCCCTTCGATCAGTGGACGAAAGGCCCAAGCCCTCTTCCGTGATGTCGCCGGCGAATACCCGAACCTGTTCACGGACCTTTCTCCTGAGTTCATCGGTCTGGGCCAACCCTTCCAGAAAGCTTATGACCCTCGCCTCCGCCGACTCGTTTTTGCCGGGCCGGACCAGCAGGTGCAGGCGATATCCCTTGTCTATGAACCAGAGGGCGAGCCAGCCGCCTATGAATCCCGTCGCACCGGTCAAAAAAACGATCTCATCCATGGAGTACCTTTCTTTCCTTATTCGACTCATTGCACGCCACATCCATAAAACTCGGCGAACCCCTCTCTTCTACCAGACCGGCCTGATACGCCATCTCGAAAAAGAGCTCCATCCCCGCCCTGTCTTCCCTGTCCAGCTGGTAACGCAACCCTTGCAGATACTTCCCGACTGCATCGGCAGCAAGAGAACCCTGCCAACCCTCCGCCACCTGTTTCAGCGCGGCCAGCCCTTCTTTTCTCGAATCGCATATGGCCTTTGCCGCGACATGCACCAGCTCGTTATCCCGCGCCAATGCATCGCGCCGTGCAACCCAGAGCGCAAAGGTAAAGGGCAGGCTGGTCATGGCATACCATTCGGCTGCCAGGTCGAGGGTAGCATACCGGCTGCGCTGACGGGCATCGAGGGCTGCGTCACCGATCACCAGCGCCCCGTCACAGGTCGCGAACATCCGGTCGAGGTCGGCATCCATCGGTATGATTACCGGGTCGATACCGTAACGGTAACGATAGATCAGCCGCAACAATACTACCGACGTGGCCGATGCCCTGTCGACCACTATTTTTTTAACCTTCTCGGGCGGGGCATTCAGAAAAAGCAGGACGCTCCCCACCTCCCCCTTGGCGGCGATCCCTATCCCCGGCATCACCTCAAAGAGGTGCCGATGGCGCACATACTCGATGGAAGAGATCGGCCCCATGTCTACATTGCCGAGAATGAGAGCAGCATTGATCTCGGCGGGTGTGCCCCATACAGCGTCCACCCCGGCGGGCAGGCCTTTTTCCAGAAGGAAGTGATAGACCGGACGGTTGTTCAGATAGTTGACTATTCCAAGACGAATCATGATACATACACCTTTCTTACGTTATACAGCGTGTCCCGCTCTACCGGCGTCTTGCCGGCCTCACGGATCAACCGCACCAGCTCGTCGATGGTGAGGCATTCCGAGGTCTCGGCACCGGCGGCGTGGGTTATTTTTTCCTCCACCACCGTGCCGTCGATGTCGTCCACCCCGAAGAGGAGCGCCAGCTGGGCAACCTTGAGGCCGGTCATGATCCAGAAGACCTTGATATGGTCGAAATTGTCGAGCATCAGCCGGGCAATGGCCAAGGTCTTGAGGTCATCCAGCCCCGTTGTAAAATGCAGGTCCGACAGTTGCGTGTTTTTCGGGTGAAAGGCCAGCGGGATGAAGGTCTGAAACCCGCCCGTCTCGTCCTGCATATCCCGCAGATGGATCATATGGCGCACCCGGTCGGCCTTCGATTCCAGATGGCCGTAGAGCATGGTGGCGTTGCTTTTGAGGCCCAGGGAATGGGCGGTGCGCATCACCTCGAGCCACTTGTTGCCGGGCAGCTTTTCGGGACAGACCACATCCCGCACTTCGGGGGCAAAAACCTCGGCCCCGCCGCCGGGCAGCGAACCCAGGCCGCAGGCCACCAGCTCCTCCAGTGCCTCTCTGTACGAGCGACCCGAAACTTCGGCCAGATGGGCGATCTCCACGGCGGTAAAGGCCTGGATATGCACTTCCGGGAACTCTGCCTTCAGCGACCGGAGCATCTCGGTGTAGTACTCAAAGGGCAGCGTGGGATGAAGACCGCCGACGATATGCAGCTCGGAGAAATCGCTCCCCTTCATCTCCCGGGCCTTGTCCATGATCTCATCGATGGTCATGGTATAGGCGCCCGTGTCCTCCTCCTTCTTGCTGAAGGCGCAGAACTTACAAGTATTCTTGCAGACGTTGGAGTAGTTGATATGCCGGTTGTGGATAAAATAGACCCGGTCGCCGTTCTTTCGCTGGTTGGCCAGGGCCGCCAGCCTGCCGATGGCAAAGATGTCGTCGGATTCAAACAGGGCCAGGCCGTCATCGAAGGAAAGGCGTTCACCCGCCTCAACCTTCGCGGCGATTTTCGTGAGATCGGTTTGCAGCACAGTGGTCATTTGGGCTTCTCCACCATCTTGACCCACCGGTCATGCGAGGCGTCCGCGGTTTCCTTTTCCATCTCATAGCGGGTGATCGTATCGAGCCGCCCCTTCATATTCTCGATATACCGCGCTTCGAGGTCGGTATCGCACTTGACCATTTTGTCGGCCAGGCGGTGACAGTAGTTGCAGTCGCCGCACCCTTCAAGGCAGAGGATGTCCTTCTTTTTGAAGAACTCCATCATCCCGTCCAAAGAGCGGTTGTCGACGTAAAACTCCAGCTTCTCCATCCGGGTGCCGTCGGGCAGCGTCCGGAAACTCTGCCAGTGGGGCCACCCCACCAGCGGGACCAGATTGCCTTCAAAGAATTCGGCCATGTAGGCCTCGATGACCTTCAACTGGTCGGTGCCCGGCGAACCGCGGCCCGCCACCTTGATATACTCCACCCCCGCCTCCCGCAGGTAGCGCAGGTCCTCGGGGCGAATCCAGGGGCTCTTGATGAACTCGGCATGGTCGGTGAGCTTGTCCAGCGTGCAACGGAGCAGGTTATACTCGTTGTACATGCTCCCCTTCCCCTCGTTGTCGACGGTGCTCTGGGAGCCGTGGCTGGCGCAGGTGTAGTGGTAATACTTGTAGGGGCACGAGAGGATGCAGTAGGGGTTCACGATCACCTCCAGCGGAATGCCGGAGGCCTTGCCCATCCGCTCCAGCAGGTGCAGGTGGCGGTTCACTTCAACGTCGACCACCAGCCGGTCGGCCCCCATCTGCCGGTATTTCATCGCCTTCTGTACCGAGTCGATGTAGCAGATGGTCGATGCAACAACCTCTATATCGGGATAGCGCCGCTCGATGATCTCCATGAGGTACGGGATGGTGACGGTAAAGGAATCGACGCCACAGGAGACGATCTCGTCCAGGTAGGCCTTTATCTCCTCCTGCCCTTCGTAGGTGTACTCCTGATTGTGCAGCGACGGGGCATTGACCAGGTAGTTGAACTTTATCCCCAGCTCGTGGGCCAGGGCAACGTGCTGCTTCAACCCTTCGATATCGATGGTCGGCAGGTACTTGGCCGGGCGGGCAGAACCAAGGATGGAGAGCGGCAAAGAGCCGTAAACTTCATAAACCTGATTGGAAGGGTATTTCTTGTTGAGAGATGCCAGTTCCCGAAGGAAACTGTCTTCAAAGGTGGTCGGTACGGTAATTCTCACACATTATTCCTTGCATGCGACATTCAACCTATTGCGATTTACGCGGGATTGTCGTAGGTTATCAGTAAAGGCATTTATCGACGGATTTGACCTGCCCGGATGGTAAAAGTTCCTGCATTAACAAAACATAATCAAGGCTTTACGGTCTCATTGTATTTCATGAATGCCATTTATAGAAAGCGATTTTTTACTATAATGCCAGCCGCTCATTAAGAAGAGATTAAATCTATACGGAGGTGTCCCATGGCCCACAATCATTCTTCCTCATTTGACGCAACCCTTCTCCAGGCCGAAGACCCCCGCAAGATCCGGAATGTCGTCCTTCTTGGCCACTCCCAGAGCGGAAAAACCTTGCTGGCCGAGGCGCTGCTGTCCCTCTCCGGACGTATTTCACCGCTGGGGATCGTCGACCAGAACACCCGTCGCGACCGGGTCATGGATACCGACGACGATGAAAAGAGCCGCGGCATCTCCTACATGACCGCTGCGGCGGCCACGTCGTGGACTTCCGCCAACGGGGATACGGCAAAGATAAACCTTTTCGACACTCCCGGCATCGGCGAACTCTTCCCCGAATCGCTCAGCGCCCTGTCTGTCTGCGACGGCGCCATCCTCTGCGTTTCGGGACAGGACGGCATCCAGACCCTTACCCGCAAGGCCTTCCGCGAAGCCAAAAACCGCAACCTGGGGATACTGATCGCCGTCACCAAGCTCGACAAGGAGCATGCCGACTATTTCGAGCTCTGCAAAAAGCTCAACGAAACCCTGGGACGCGGCGTTGTGCCGACCAATATCCCCATCGGCTCCGGCCCGGATTATCAGGGCGTCATCAACCTCATCGACATGAAGGCCCACTACTACGAAGACAATGGCTCGGGCAAGGAACGGGTGGAGGAGATACCGGCCAAATATCTTGAAGTGGCAAAGGAGCATCGCATCCGTATAGAGGAACTGGCTGCCGAGATGAACGACACCCTGCTCGACCACTACCTTTCCACCGGCGACCTGACGGAAGAGGAGTTCATCTCCGGCGTTCACGACGGCGTGCGGGAGGGGCGCATCGTCCCTATCATGTCCACCAGCGCGGCGCGCAGCATAGGCCTGCGGCAGGTCCTCAACCGGGTCGTGGAGTTCATCCCCCACCCCGACGAACATCCCGCCTCGGCTCACCGGGATTCGGGCGACTATTTCTCCCTGGTGCCGACCCCCGGCGGTCCGCCCTGCGCCTTTGTCTTCAAGACCAGCGTCGACCCCTTCGCGGGGCGCATCTCCTATCTCAAGGCCGTATCGGGCCGGATCACCGCGGACATGGAGCTGACCAACCACAGCGGCGGAACGGAACGGCTGGGGCGTCTCTTTACCCCCCTCGGCTCCAAGCTGGAGGAACTCCCCCATGCCTGCGCCGGTGACATCTTCTGCGCCGTCAAGCTCAAGAACACGAAGACCGGCGACACCCTTCACGGCAAGGAGGTGGCCTACTTCATCGACCCGGTGGCCTACCCCGAACCGGTCCTCTCCATCGCCATCGAGCCTAAATCGCGGGGTGACGAGGACAAGCTCTCCAACGGCATCCAGAAGCTCTGCGAGGAAGACCCCCGGTTGAAAGCGGACCGCGATGCCGACAGCAACGAACTTCTCCTCAACGGCTATGGACAGCTCCACCTCGAAATGGCCCTGACGCGCCTCAAGGCCCGCTTCGGCGTCGATGCCGCCACCCATCCGCCGAGCATTCCGTATCGTGAAACCATCAAGGGCACGTCCGAAACCCACGCCCGGCACAAAAAGCAGAGCGGCGGCCACGGCCAGTTTGCCGACATCCATGTCCGGCTGGAACCGATGCCCCGGGGCGGCGGCTTCGAGTTCGCCGACGATATCTTCGGCGGGGCCGTACCCAGGAACTTTATCCCGGCGGTGGAAAAGGGGCTTATCGAGGCGAAGACAAAAGGGGTGCTGGCGGGGTACCCGGCGGTCGATTTCAAGGCAACCCTGTTCGACGGTTCGTACCACACCGTCGACTCATCGGAAATGGCCTTCAAGATTGCGGCGCATACTGCCTTCAAGGAAGGCTTCGCCAAGGCCCGCCCCACCCTGCTGGAGCCTTACATGGCCATGGAGATTACCGTACCCGAGAACTGCATGGGCGACGTGATGGGAGACCTGAACCAGCGTCGTGGAAGGGTCCGGGGCATCAATACCGACGGCGGGGAGAGCATCATCGAGGCCGAGGCGCCGCTGGCCGAACTGCTCACTTACGCCAATTCGCTCAAGTCGATCACCGGCGACCGGGGCACCTTTACCATGCATTTCCTCGACTACGAGGAGGTGCCGCCGCACCTGCAGAACAAGATTGTGGATGAGAGGACTGCCGTGGCGACGGGGAGGAGGTAAGGGGGGGAGACGTACTCGCGGGGTAAAACGAGGAGAGATTTATTCGCACTCTCTTCGTCAGCTTGATCGCATCTTGTAAATCAACAAATTAACGCTTCGAGCTGGCTCAATCGGTGCAGTTGTAATTACATACACTCCAGAGAACTACGTGCAGTGAGCATTCTCTTGCCTTGAGTAATGGCTATGTAGTCATTCAGGAATTTACGCAAAGTTTCCTCAAAAACTGTACTGTGATCTAGTACAACACTTACGCTAGCGTGAGCTATCACGAACGGGTTGTTCGAACGATGGTTCTCGGTTGGCGTTAGCCGAACACCAGCAATAGCTGGAAGATTCGTGAGATCCAAATTCTCAATTGCACATGGGTCACTTGTATAGAGGCTCGGATCAAAACCCGGCGTCAATTGAGACGATTCAGGTACGATTTCAATCGCATGAGTACGTAAGGGTTCGTGCTCGCCTAGTGCTTGGGTCCAAAGCGCTCGTTGGCCTGGACGAAAGTCTGGCCTAAGAAATAGAGCGTCCAGATTTCTGCCGATTGGGAAGAGTACTTGACGTGGAACGTCTCCCGCAGAAGACACGACCAACATCACTGGGTTCTGCTGGCGACCGAACTTAAGCTCCGTTGAGAGTCGCCAGATTCGCTCGAACTGAAGAGCCTCAAAAGCAGGATTAACCAGCACGACTAAATCACCAAACCCTATCAGATCGGTTACTTCGTCCGACTCTCGTGAGGTGTCAGTCTTTGCCTTTTGAGCAAGCAACTCATTTTCGATCTCATAAGCAACTGACCGAAATAGAACTTGTCCACCAAAGCTGTGTCCGAATGACGTTAAACCCATGAAGAGCTGAGTAGTTCCAGAAGCCCTCAGATTGCGTTTTTCTCGATAGAGTGCGTTCAATCGGCTGAGAAACTCCCGTAGGTCGCCCCCCCCAACACGCTCTGCGGCTGCCTTACGACCCCAAAAAGTCGCATAGTTCAAGAACCCCGGAAGAGATCGTCCGCGCCAGCCTACGTAGACTGATACTACCGAGAGAGATTCAGTGCCGGTGAGGACCTTTCTGGACTGTCTATAAACAGCACTCTCGGGGTTAGAACTATCGATTAGACGCCTGCGCGTGTCTGCCACAGATGCTGCAAAGTCACGTAGGTTCTGATTGTCAGGAGCCGCGTCGTGATTCCATCCATGCACGAACAATATAACAATGACATTAGAAGTTTGTGATAACTCGCTAATCCTTTCGAGCGCACGATTTGGCATTGACTGATCCCAGAACTGACCATAGTCATCAACTTGGATAACGAAGTCATCTGGAGCAGTTGAGGAGGGCACTATTGTTGGAAATTGTTTGTGATTGTAGGCGCAACCAGTAACCCAAAGCACAACCAGCAAAGCCAACGCGCCAGCGCCTGCCTGAATGTCCATCCATGTTCTCCCCTGATAAGCAATTATCGGTCGTCGGAGCCCAACCAGTTATTAGGGTGCCCCATAAGGGTCGGGGCCAACACTTGACAACACGCCATTTCTTTGCGCACTATCTGCACTCTTTAGCGCCGCCTGTCCGATGTTGAGACCTTCCCGTGTGGCCTTCCCGCACTAATTCTTTTTTCTCCGCGCTCTTGCCAATCCTACTACGCCTAAGCCCGCACTCATAAGAAGTACGGTAGCGGGCTCCGGGACTGAGGTCGCGGTGAGTGAAACCATGTCCAATCCAGGATATGCAGAACCTGACCCTGCTGTAACAATAGGTGCAAATTCTAAGAAATTAAGGCCTGTCATTGCTGCTGTGGCTGTGAAGGAAAAGGAATACTGTTCCCAACCAGCTGAGACACTTGTTGTTGGGCCAAGGAAACCCAAATATTCAGCCTGAACCCCTGGCGTATTAGTCAGGAATATCTCATAGCCCCCTGAATAATTCAGATCAGAACGTACAGCTTGATGGAGCCATCCGGACATGTCATAACTTGTACCAATAATAAGTGGAACGTCTAACCATTGGCCAAAACTCTCTTGCCCCTCTGCTGACCATCCTGCAACCCAACGAATTCCATCATAAGCCGCAACGCCTGTGAAATTTCCATTGGCTGATGGAAGAAGCCCATAAGACCCATCATTGCTATAAGTGTCTGCGGTGGGGGTTGGAGGCGGTATGTTGACCCAATCAGTAGGGAGAATCCCTTGGCCGGTATTGGTATTTGGAACAATCTCAAAACTCGCGTTTTTGATAAGGTTCGCCTCTGCCATTACAACCCAACCAAGCACCGTTACTCCAACAGCTAATCCAGTCAACAGTCTCCTTTTCATCGTCATTTCTCCTTTAGTTTTTTGCTCCATCCACTAAAACCACCCCGCCAACAAGTTTTTAGACAGTTACAATGTCAAACTCTAACAAAGTGTTTAAAGATGATCAATTCAAAATAAATAATTGATGCATGAGCTCATGCCCGATAGTCCGTATGAAGTTATAATTGTCTCCCGACTTTAAGCTCACTGCACCGCACAGTCAGCCGGACTCCCCTTGATCTTCTCCACCGCGTGGGCCACGGCCGGGAGCACTACCGCGAGGTTTTCCCGCACCCCCTTGGGACTGCCAGGAAGGTTGATGATGAGGGTCTGCTTCCGCACACCGGCGAGGGCGCGGGAGATCATGGCGCGGTTGGTCTTCTTGAGGCTCTCGGCCCTCATGGCCTCTGCCATGCCGGGTATCTCTAAATCGAGCACCACCTTTGTCGCAGCGGAAAGTTCTTTCCCTAACACCGTGCGGTCAATAATCGGTTATTCGCTTGTGGACGAGGAAGGCTGGAATATGGTGACTTCAGTTACCCTGTCGAACTCTGAGTCATACGTGCAGATTTTTCCATCGTATTCGATGGCCAACGCCAGAATTATTGCGTCGTTATAAGAAAAACCTTTCTTTGCAGACGCATATTTGGCCTTTAAGAATCCTGCCAAAACTGCCATGTCACGGCTGACAGGCACTATTTCAATTCCCGTCGCTACGATAAATTCTTCGATCTCGGCGGCAAGACGGGCAAGATTTCGTTTCGCCAGTATCGCAAAGAGCTCCGTGAGAACGGTGGCCGGGATTGCCGCGGTATCCTTTCGCTTTTCTATCCTGTCGAAAATCTCAGCAACTCCGTCAGCACCGGCCTCGTCCAGAGCATACTTGAGAATGGCGCATGTATCTATGACGATTAACGCCAAGACTTTCGCTCCTCTCTGGCGATACTCACAGCGTCTTCATCAAGAAGACCTTTCAGGATGCCCCTGATGTCCTTCTTTTTTCTCTCTTTGGGCACATTGGGTAAAATAAGCAGCATATTATCAAAGCTCACCAACCGGCTGCCACCCTGGATAGTCACCCCTATGGCGTCTTTCAATTCCGTGGCATTTTTAAATTTTTTTATCACGACGAAACCTCCGGTTATCAAACAGCTGTGTCTCGTGAAAAAGCCTACTATGGCAAATATCAAAAAGCAAGTCCGCTATATTACCGCACAGTCAGCCGGACTCCCCTTGATCTTCTCCACCGCATGGGCCACAGCCGGGAGCACTACCGCGAGGTTTTCCCGCACTCCCTTGGGGCTGCCGGGGAGGTTAATGATGAGGGTCTGCTTGCGCACACCGGCGAGGGCGCGGGATATCATTGCCCGGTTGGTCTTCTTGAGGCTCTCGGCCCTCATGGCCTCTGCCATGCCGGGTATCTCGAAATCGAGCACCACCTTTGTCGCCTCGGGTGTTACATCGCGGGGGGAGACGCCGGTGCCGCCGGTGGTCACCACGAGGTCGATCTTCAGTTCGTCGGCCAGTTTGACGAGTCGATCGCTGATGACTGCTTTTTCGTCGGGGATCACCTCGTAATAGGCCACCTCGCCGGGAAGGTCCGCTACCATTTCGCGGATCACCTGTCCGCTCTCGTCAACCCGCTCGCCCCGCGACCCCTTGTCGCTCATGGTGAGAATACCGACCGTTATCACTGCCATTTCTAGTGCCTCCCTGTGCTTTCTTCAACCAGTTTCTCAAATTCCTGGGCCGTCATAAGCCCTTTCTTCACCACTATCTCCCTGATGGTCGCCCCTGTCTTTACCGCCTCTTTCGCCGCCTCGGCGGCAGCTTCATAGCCGATATACGGATTGAGCAGGGCGGCGAGCCCCATGCTCTTCTCTGCGATATTACGGCAGTGTTCATCGTGGGCGGTGATGCCTTTTACGCACCTCTCCGCAAAGACCGACACGGCGTTTTTCAGTATCTCCATGGAGGAGAGGAGGTTGTGCGCGATGAGCGGCATCATGACGTTGAGCTCAAGCTGCCCCGCCTGCACGGCCATGGCGACGGCCGTATCGTTCCCCACCACCTGAAAGCAGACCATGTCGAGCATCTCGGCCATTACGGGGTTTACCTTCCCCGGCATGATCGACGACCCCGGCTGGACCGGCGGCAGGTCGATCTCCCCCAGTCCGGTGTTGGGGCCCGAGCTCATGAGCCGAAGGTCGTTGGCGATACGGATGAGGGTAAGAGAAAGCTCCCGCAAACATGCCGACAGATGGGTGAAGTCGGCCATGTTCTGGGTCATCTCGATCAGGTCCGGCGATTCGTGCAGGACAAAACCGGTGATTTCACCGAGATGCTCCACCACCAGCCGCCGGTACTCAGGCCCGGCGTTGACCCCGGTGCCGATGGCGGTGCCGCCGATACCCAGCTCTTCGAGGTGCCCGGCGGCCTGCTGTATGCGGACCCGCGCCTTCCCCACCGCCGTTGCATAGGCATGAAAGACGTCGCCGAGACGGATGGGAGGGGCATCCTGCAGGTGGGTGCGCCCGCTCTTTATGACATCGTTGAACTGTTTGGATTTATCCGAAAGGGCTTCTTCCAGCGCGACCAGCACCGGAAGCAGCTCCCGTGTCATGGCGATCCCCGCCAGCCTCAGCGAGGTGGGAAAAACGTCGTTGGTGGACTGGGCCATGTTGACATGGTCGTTGGGATGGACCCGCCGGTAATTGCCTCTCGCGTCGTCAAGCAGCTCCAGCGCCCGGTTGGCGATCACTTCGTTGGCATTCATGTTGAACGACGTCCCGGCGCCTGCCTGGAAGACGTCGACCACGAACTGGTCTTCCCACATCCCCTCGAAGACCTCGCCCGCCGCCTGCACAATGGCTTCACCAATCGGCCGGTCGAGCCTGCCGAGGGCCATGTTGGTGCGGGCACCAGCCATCTTGACGGCGGCAATGGCCCAAATGAGAGAACGGTGGGCCGTGAGCCCGCTGATGGGGAAATTCTCCGTAGCCCGCAGGGTCTGTATGCCGTAGAGGGCATCCGAAGGGATGGTCTTCTCACCCAGAAAATCTCTTTCGACGCGCTCCGCCATAACTACTCGTCCTTACAGGCTGCAACCACCGCCTTCAGCAGTTCGGTCATCGCATCCTTCCCCTTTTCTATGGTGCAACCCGCGGCATTGACATGCCCGCCGCCGCCGAACCGGTTGGCCACCAGAGCGACATTGCAGTTGCCCCTGGACCTCAG
>JAOUDF010000271.1 GCA_029859385.1 Nitrospirota bacterium | reverse complement strand
CGCCGACAGGCCGGGACGGTTCGAGCTGGCGAACAAGGGGACCATATTCCTCGACGAAATCGGCGACATCAGCGCCTCGGCCCAGGCCAAACTGCTGCGAGTGTTACAGGAAGGTGAGTTCGAGCGGGTCGGCGGCACCCAGACCATAAAGGTCGACGTCCGCATCGTTGCGGCAACCAATAAGGACCTCAAGGAACAGGCAGCCAAAGGGAAGTTCCGCGAAGACCTCTACTATCGGCTGAAGGTTGTCCCGATCAAGGTCCCGCCGCTGCGGGAGCGGAAGGACGACATCCCGCTCCTCATCAGGCATTTCATCGCCAAGTTCAACAAGGAGATGGAGCGCGAGATCAACAATATCGCGCCCCGTTCCATGGACCTGCTCACCGAGTATGCCTATCCCGGCAATATCCGGGAGCTGGAAAACATCATGGAATATATCTTCGTCCGCTGCCAGGGAAATACCATCATGCCCGAGCATCTCCCCAAGGACCTTCAGCAGGCCGACCGCTATATCGTCGAGAAGACCATCGAGACGGAGAAACCGCTGGAGTCGCTGGAAAAGGAGATGATCCTGAAGATACTGAACCAGTCGAACTGGAAACTGGGAGATGTGGCGCAGAAGCTGGGCGTCAGCCGTACCACCCTCTGGCGAAAGATGAAAAGCCTGGGGATAGAAAAAACGTAGGGGCAGGTTAAAACCAGCCCCTGTACGTATCACACCATTCCATTCAGCTCGTCAATCAGCTGTCTCAACCGTCCCATGTTTTTCCTGTTGAAGGCGAAAACCAGCCGCGGCATGTGGGCGATATCGGGCTCGTTCTGTTCTTCGGGCAGGGAGTCGAGGACGATAATATGGCCGTCCGAGACGATGTCGGAATAGCGGTCATTAAGCGATTCCACCTGCTGGGGGGTCGGCTTGTGCTTGAGCCGAAGCACCAGCTTGTCCCGCACATAACGCGATGAATGGTAGTTCCGGTAGAAGCGCACGAATTCCCCCACCGCCTCTTCAATATCGTTGGTAATCTTCAGGAGGTGCCAGTCCTCTTCGGAAATGAGCCCCCGTTTCTCCAGATGCTCGTCGACATATTCCCGCCAGTCTTTCCAATACTCGCTTCCCGGCTCGTCCATGAGTACCACCGGCTTGATATCGGCCTTCCCCGTCTGGATGAGGGTCATGGCCTCGAACCCTTCGTCCATGGTGCCGAAACCGCCGGGGAAGAGCACCAGGCCGCATGATTCCTTCACGAAAAAGAGCTTGCGGGTAAAGAAGTATTTGAAGTTGATCAGCTTGGGGTCGTCGGCGATATAGGGGTTCGCCCTCTGCTCAAATGGGAGCATCACGTTAAGGCCGAAGCTGTTGTAGCCTCCCGCCCCTGCCTGGGCCGCCTCCATGATGCCCGGCCCGCCGCCGGTGATCACCATGAAACCCTCCTCCACCACCCGCTCGGCAAAGCTGGCAGCCAGCTTGTAGCTCGCCTCATCGGCATGGGTCCGGGCAGAGCCGAAGATTGAAATCTTCCGCACCGGCTTGTACTGGCCGAAGACCTTGAAGGCATAGCGCATCTCACGCAGCGCAGAATGGGCAATTTTGATATTCCCCCGCTCGGCGTTGTCTTCGGCCATCCGCAACACCGAAACGATAAGTTCCCGGTAGAGGTCGTTGTTGGGCGTGTCCCCTGCATTCTGAAGCAGGGCGTCAATTTGCGCCGCAAGGTCGTTTTTTTTCAGCTTGTCTATGATAGTCATCGTGGCGCCTCCGTGAGCAGTTGCAAGAGTTGAAGTCTGACGGGCCGGAATGACCACTAAGGGTTGCTCCGTCTGTTCATAGCATATATTTCGGTAATATTGCGGGAAAGTTGATGGTTCATCTGCGTCAAGCGTGCAGGAAAATGAAAAAACCGGATATTCCTACGGCAAGGTTTGTGTCGGGCCAATACTGTTCAGGGCCGAAATCAGATCACCGATATTGACCGGCTTGAGGAAAAACCATCGTATACCGATTTCCCTGGCCTTATCCGCATCGATTGTTTCGCTGTAGCCGGTACACAGGATTACCGGGAGGTCGGGGCGCAACCCCAAGGCCTCTTGAGCCAGTTCACTTCCTGTAACTAACGGCATTGTCTGGTCGGTAATAATGGCATCGAATTCATCGGGCACCTCTTTGAACCGCTCAAGGGCCTGTCGGCTGTCGGTAAAAACAGATGCACTGTAGCCGTGGATAGCCAGGAGTTCCCCCATCATTCGGGCCACAATTTCCTCGTCGTCCACCACCATAATATTGCCGCTTCCCCTAACCTGCTCTACTCTCACCATATCTCCACACCCCTTAGACGAATCCGTGGCCACAACACACGGAAAGAGCAGATGGACCGACGTCCCCGATCCCGGTTTCGAATCGACCAGTATATGGCCGTTATACTCATGGACAATTCCGTGCACCACCGCGAGCCCCATCCCGGATCCCTTCCCCACCTCTTTGGTAGTAAAAAACGGGTCGAAAACCCGTGATACCATATCAACAGGGATTCCGCTGCCGCTGTCGCGGACCGTAAGGCTCAGATAATTTCCTTCAATATGCTGATGACAAGAGCTGCAGACCGTCGCGACCTCTTTACTGCCCATGGAAACTTCAATAGAGCCCCTTTCGTTGATTGCATCACGGGCGTTGATACAAAGATTCAGTATTATCTGGTGCAGCTGTACAGAATCGATCACCACATGGGGCAGGTTTTCATCGACACGGCTGACCATTTCGATGGTAGAGGGCAGGACGGACCTGAGCATCACGACAGCTTCCTGTACCACCGGCCTTACTTCAAGCGGACCAGCTTTTACCTTCTGGCCGCGGCTGAATGCCAGCATGTTGGCAACCAGGTCTTTGGCCCGTGCCCCGGCACGGAGAACCTGCTTGAGGTAGTGCGTTTTTTTCTCCTCCTTCTCCGGGATATCGCATGCAAGCGCAAGTTCGGTGTAACCAAGGATAGCCGATAAAATATTATTGAAATCGTGGGCGATGCCTCCGGTCAACTGCCCGATGGCTTCCATCTTCTGTGCCTGCTGTAACTGCCGTTGCAGATGACTCCGCTCTTCCTCAATCAGTCGTTGTTCGGAGAGATCTATCC
>JAOUDF010000270.1 GCA_029859385.1 Nitrospirota bacterium | reverse complement strand
CTCGGCCTCGTCGGTCCAGGGCATTGACTCGCCCGCATGCTTCTGGCTCTCCAGCTCCAGCCTGCCGCTGACGATCATGACGTTGCAGGGCGCCTGCCGCAGCAGGTTCTCGGTGTTGCTGCCGATGTCGAGGCCGTCCACCGCGTGGAAGCCGACCCTGCCCATAATGAGGAGCGCCGGCGGGTCGTTCTCGACATACTTGAGCACCTCCTCGAAGGCCTTCCCCGAAAGGAGATGGGTCGACATCTCGAACCCCTCCGACTTGGCCAGCTTGGCGGCGTTGTCGAGGTGGTCCTGATAAATCCGCGCCAGCCCCTGGTCGATGATCTCCTCGTGGAGCTTCTCCTGCTCCTTGAAGCGGAAGACCTTTCCCGCCTCGTCGGAGAGGACCTTGGCGATGCTGTGGAATGCCGTGTAGTGGAAGTTGGGGTCAAAGGCCGATACCGCCTCGACCTTGGCGCCGAAGGCCTTGGCAAGGGCAACGGCGGTCTTTACGCCGTAGTTCGAGTTGGCGCTGCCGTCGATTCCGACAACGATCCTGCCGCCCTTGAGCGGCTTGTTGTTCTTCATCACGACGACATCCTTGCGGAGACGCCGCACGGTCCGCTCGCAGACGCTGCCGATGACGCTCTTCTTCACCTCTCCCAGACCCAGGGCGCCCATGATCACAAGGTCGTAGCCGTTCTCCTCCACATCCTTCACGATCTCGGCGTAGTTCTTCCCCTCGCGCATCGAACGGCGATAGGGCACGGCAGCCTTGTCGCAGCGGGCCGCAAAGACGTCGAGGTATGAGTCGGAGATAATCTCCAACCCCCTGGTGATGAGGCTGTCGTGAATGTCGCGCTGCTTCTGCAGCTCGGTCTCGCTCTGGTACTTCTCGGGCAAGCCCGGCTCCATCTGCCGGAACCGGTCGTCGTGCAGCCGGGCGGCATACACATGGTTGCCTACCAGGGTGCTGCCGAAGGCCCGGGAGAGCTCGACGGCCAGGTCGATGGAGTGATTGGAACAATCTGAATTGTCGACGGGAATAAGTATCTCTTTATACAACTGCTACCTCCGATGAACGATAGAGGGAAAACGGGAACGGCGTACCTTATAAAACTTATGCAAAAGTGTCAATGTCGTGGGCAGATTACTTCACCGGCCCATCCGCCACGCACCGAAACCCGATAAGCTGGCTGACGGCGGTTTCTTCGACACCATCCTTCGACGCGCACCGCGCCATGTGCGAAAGCTGGGCCCAGGCGCCGCCTTTGACCACCCGCATTTTCTTCCCGATGTCGAACCAGTCGGATGTCCATTCGGAGACGTTGCCGCCCATGCCGATGGCTCCGTAGGGGCTTACGTCCTTGGGAAAACCGTTGACCGGGCCGCTGAAGAGGACCACCGATTCGGCGGTCTGCGCAATGCCCGCCTCGAACTTGTTGCCCCAGGGGTAGGTACGCGCATCGGTACCCCGGGCGGCCTTCTCCCACTCCGCCGCGGTGGGCAGCCTCTTCTTCGCCCACTTGGCATAGGCCTCGGCATCGCGATAGCTGACGTTCACTACCGGGTAGTTGCCCTTGTCCATGGGGTAGTCCTGCCCGGACCAGCCCGGCGGCGGCTTGTGCCCCGTAGCGAGGATAAACTCATGGTACTGGGCGTGGGTGACTTCGTAGCGGTCGATGTAGAATCTCTTCACCTTTACCTTGCGCTGCGGCCCTTCCATTCTGCACGCCTCGGCGTTAAAGGTCTTCTTCTTTCCAAACATCTTGCAGACCGCCTCTACTTCTGCATCAGTGCTGCCCATGGTGAACTCACCACCCTCTACAAGCACCATGTCGGTCTTGATCTGCGTCACGCCACCGTGATGATGCCCTGGCTGGCTGCCTTCAGCCGCGACTATGCGCGACAGGCCCACGGTGAGGGCAAGCAGTCCGATTATCCATCTTTTCATATTCCTCGGTCTCCCTTTTTTCGATGCAATTTTGACCCACCCTCACCCTGACCCTCTCCCTGAGGGAGAGGGGACATTTAACTCCCTCCCTTTCAAGGGGAGGGTCGGGGTGGGGATGGGTCAGCGCGGCGGCTTCTTTTTCGGGATTATACCAAGGCCGATTGCCGACGTCACCAGATAACCCGCGCCTGCCACGAGGAGCGCGGCGCTGAACCCCAGCTTCATGGCAATAGCCACCGCCGCTACCGAACCCAGGACGGAGGCCGTTCCGTTGACCGCCCAAAGCCAGGGCGCCCCTCCGTCGCCCCCGCAGACCCGCATGCCCGCAGGGAAGAGTCCGCCGGCAAAGAAACCTATGGGGAAGAGGATGACAAAGGCAGTTTCCATGCGCAGGGCCAGACTCCAGCCCAGCAGGGCCGAAGTAATGAGGGGGAGGAACAGCATGTAGCAGAGCAGGAGAATGCCGGTAATCAGCGCATTTCGCCGGAAGGATGCGGCCAGCATCTCCGACGGAATGCGGGCACTGTAGCGGCTGCCCGCCGATATACCCGTCAGGAGCGCAATGAGCACGACGCCCAGGGTCACGGTAGGCTGGCCGATGAAGAGCATCAGCTTCTGGATGAGGACCACCTCGGCGGCCATGAAGGAGAAACCGATGAGGCCGAAGACGGCGATGCCGCGACCGTGGACTTTCGGCTCCCGCTTCCTCGTCAGCGGCAGGGCCCCGGTAATGATGGTCCCCACCAGCGCGACGATGAGGATGATCGACACCTCGGAGGGGAGCCCCTTCTCAAACTTGTAGAAGAAGGGGGAATCGTCGGTCACGGGGCTGATGTCGATGGAGGTCAGCTCTGCAATGCGGTCCATGGTCGCCTTCCCCGCCGCCGCGTAATTGAGGGCCTTGAGGATCGAATCCTCGCTCGGGCTTCCCTCCCCCGGGAACCATGCGGGCATGGTCCCGTACCCTGTATTGGCGAGGGTCTGCTTCAACGCTGCCACCTCTTCGCCGGAAAAGGCGGTCTTTCTGAGCACCACTGTCGGTGTGAGCCCCCACCCCACTATGTAGAGGTGTTTGAACGCCTCTTCCTGCGGCGTTCCGGTCTCCGCCAGCGCCGCAGTAATGACGGACGTGAGCCGCAACACCATGTCGCCGTTGTGCAGCACGACCACCATCTGCCCTTCCGGCGAGAGTCGATTCCAGTAGTCGAGAATGGCCTCGGTGGT
>JAOUDF010000269.1 GCA_029859385.1 Nitrospirota bacterium | reverse complement strand
ATCAGAAAAGCCGGTTCCTCCTGGCGAGGTTCCGGCACTTTTCTTCTGTAGGTAGTTGTCCGGAAGGGGAAATTGCGGGGGTATCGCAAGATCGGACGTCGGTTCCGACGGCAAATCTGTCAAAGGGCAGAAAACGCTAAGAGCAGCTTAAACTTATAGGCCGAAAAAGGGACTGACTGTCCGGCAAGAGTTTGAACTTTACACATCATTTCGGCGAGGTAGCCATGATTTCTTGAAGTCGCTTATTAGTCTTCGATATTTCTTCATTGCAAACTTGAATTGTATTCGCCAATAGCATTTGGCGGTCTCTGCAGGTGCTTAGGGCACTCCTTTCATCGGCCATTAGTTGGATCAGATCCTCATACGTAATTCCTTCCTTTATTTCTTTAGGCGAGTCACAGGCCTTTAATAAGCTATCAACTGGCTTGCACAGGGGGGCTTGCTTCATATGAATAGCGACCTTGCTGTCACATAAACTGCAGCATCCTGAGAGAATTGCGGCTGTTATGGCGGCTGTAAACACAGCTAGGATTATCCTCATCTCCCCTCCAGTATTATTATTTGAACTTATTTAGGGTATCTACTAGGTTATTTGGCACACTGATAGATAGGCAATTAATTCCTTCTAATTCCTTTTGTGCTTTTTTAATATTAATTGTAATTTGAGCTAACTCCTCTTGTTTTTGTTTGATTTCTTCTTCAATATCTTGCTTTTTAGCGCTTGAGTCGACTTTGCCCTTTAAAATCTCAATCTCCTTCTCTAGCTCTCCTTCTTTTTTCTTGTTTGACTTAATATGTTTATTCAGATTAGTAATATTGCTGTTTTTAGCTTCAAGTTGAGAGTTGAGCTTCGCTTTTTGCTTAGCGTGTTCATTGGCAGTTTCTTTTAGCTTCTTTTCGTAGGCTTCATTTTCTTTAATAATTATTTTGATCTTCTCGTCTAATTTACCGTATTCTACATTGACTACTTTTAACGCAATTTTGAGTTCGTCAAGTTGTTTTTTTGTTTCGCTATATTTTCCTTTATAATGCATGGTTAAGGTCACCAGGAGAATTGATACCACCACTAACGCATATACGATTTTTTGCCACATTTGCTTATTCTCCAAAGATATTCCAATAACTTCTTTAAAAAGGCGCTTCGAATCAATCGGCCCCTACACTCACCCTTCTCTTTTCGTTAAAAGATAAAGCGTCATCGGTTATCGTCGTTATCAGCTTTAGATTTAAGACATGGAAATAATGCAGGAGGGATACTAGCTCAAGCGTGCCCATGAATTACCTCCGACAACAGAATCAATGTAAAGCCGTACTGCGGGTAAAATCACGGGCCCTCGCCCGAGTTGATGAAGCAAACAAGAAGTGTGTCAACTATTTAATTATTTGGAGAACAATTCGTCAAGAGTCAAGTTATGCGCGTACTATTTGCTATATCCCCTCCCCCTCGACAATACCGAGTTACTCTCCGTTTGACAAATGAGCAGGCACGAACATGCAGTATGATATATTTACGAATAAATTTATATTGAACCTGGCAAGGGACAGCGTCTTTTACCCGGGAGATCACAACGATGCTCGGGAAGGGTAAAATAGCCGGCTCCATCACTACTCATAACGACATTCATGGGAGAACGCCTATGACCAGAACGATTTGCCTGACGCCCTTTCTGGAATCAGGGAAGCGGCTGCGGCCGGATTTGGTAGAACACTTGTCGGAGTCACCCCCACAAGCCGAGCTGCCGGAACCCTCCGAGGAATTAACTACGGGGGGCGTCTCTATATCAACCTTGCGGCAGACGTGGGATTCGCAAACGTCGCCGGACACGAACTCTACCACCAACATTGGAGGGGGTACGAAATGACTGGACAAGACCTTCAGAAGATCAAAGCAGCCAATCTCCTGCCGCTGAACCAAGCGGCGCAAAGCTTTCTCGACCAAACGAGCTGGAGGGGCCCGTCGACGATGGAGATCGCGGCAATCGCCCTGATGCGTTGGGGGATGGAGGAAGCAGGGATGCAGGCATCCGAAATGCCGGGACGGTCGACACAGGAGCAATTGGAAAGCCAGGTCAATCGGCTGTCGGAAATGGACCCGAAGGCGGCAACGGAGTGGCTGGAGAGGGCGGCAGAGTCGGACGACCCGGACGAAGTAACGCTGACCGCTCAGGACTTGCAGGAACAGGAGACGCCAGAGGAAGCGGCGTATCTGCTGCTGGAAAAGACGTTCGACAAGATGGAAGTGTTGATGTAGCCTCCAAAGAGAGCACCAGGAGCACGGCCGCTAGCCCGCGTCAAGTCATTATCCCCGTCTCGATCTCTTCTACCGTCCCTTCCTTGCACTTCGGGCAGGCCTTCCCAACCGTCTCTCTCACCGTCTGGATATTGCGCGAATTGCAATGTTGGCACCTTCTCTCGTCACGTTTTACATCCAACTGAAACTGATGCAGGCAGTCAGCGCAAACGCAGTGAGAATGAAACCCTGTCCTCGCTTCAATAAGCTCCTGCGAGGCATTCTCGCCCAGGACAAGCGCAACAGTTACCCGCTCCCCCGGATGAGGGCAGATTATCCTTTCACCGGCATCATCTATCACATACGAAGTCCCTCCCCAGCCATGGAAGACAAAATCGCACCTGTTACACCAGAAAGCATTAATCGGGGGCATAGTCATTTCCTTCCGTAATGGGTTTCAACTCCGGAGAACGTAGCATAGAACGGCAGTCTCTGTCTCTTGGAAACAGAAAAGCCCCACTTTTCCGAAGAGAGGGGGCCGACAGTCAATCAAATTCAATACCTCAGCCTACATCAAGCGTCAGCATCGACGGCATCCATGACAATGGTGATGGTATTGCCAATCTCAGCTTTGACCTCCCCCGGTATGATCTTACCGATCAAGGTCAAGAAGGCTGATGGGTTCTCCGTCGCCTGGCGCTTCAGGTAATCAACTCCGCCCGCTTCTTCTAGGGCCGTCAAGATCATTTGCCGCACTTCTCCCGTTAGCTTGTTCGGTGTGCCAGCCTTCCGGCCCGACCCTGGTGTTTTCTGCGATCCTTTTGTTCTACCCATCAGCCTAATTCCTCCTACTTTACGTTTCGTTCCGGTAACGGACGTCTGCGAGCTTCCTATTCGGCAGGCTCCTCCAATGCCCCCCGAAACTTCAAATAGAACAAGGCCGGGCA
>JAOUDF010000056.1 GCA_029859385.1 Nitrospirota bacterium | reverse complement strand
TGCTTGCGTTATTGGTGCCGCTCAGCCCACTCCAGCTCCACCCTCTTGTGGTCGGGGTATCCTGGAAATTCCCCGAACCGGGGGCATTCCTGAGTGCGTCAAGAGCAATGGTGCCGTCATGACAGCTCAGACATGCCAGCGAAACACCCTTCGGCTGCCTGTCTGAGGTAACGCCGGGGGCGTCGATGGTCGAGCTGGTATAAGGGGTATAATTTCCTGAGGCGACTGCCCTGTTCCAGAGCGGGGCATTGGCCACCTGCTGACCGACGTGGGGCGAATGACAGAACACGCAAACCTCGCCGTTTACGTCACCGGGGGTTGCTAGAAACACTTTCTGACCTTCTGCACCCTGACTGGAAAAGTTATGCTTGGTAACCGTCACCATGGCCGAGGCGCTGGCCGCATACACCAGTGAGACCGCCCCCACCATCAATAAAGCCTTTCCTATTTTTTTCATTTTCTCCTCCTCTCACAATTAACCGGGGAGCATTCCTCCCCATTCACCGATTCGCACTGCTACTCAATCTTCCGGTCAGTTCACCTCCTTTTTGTTTTATGTTTATTTATGGATTATTTCGCTGGAACGCCTCCCTTTTCCGGAAGATACTGAAATACGTTTACCCTTCTGTTATATTGATCCGCTAAATAAATACGGTCCTTGTTATCAATAAACATACCTGCCGGGCCCCATGTCTCGCCCTTTCCACCGCCGAGATTGGTAAAAAAGAGCAGCAATCGTCCCTGGTCATTAAATATCTGGACATTATTGAAAGCAGAATCTGCCACATATATATGTCCTTCACTGTCCAACGCGATTCCTTTTGGCTTCGAAAAACTCCCAAATGCATCGCCGACTTCACCAAATTTCATTACAAACTTGCCTTCAGCGTCGAAGACCTGCACCCTGAAGTTCAGCGTATCAACAACATAAACCTTTCCGTCACGACCGACAGCAACATTCGTAGGAAAGTTGAACTCGCCCGGCTGATGCCCTCTTTCACCAAAATCGAAAAGGTATTCGCCATCCTTCATCGAAAACACGTTCACATTGTGCTTTTTGGTATCAACTATGTATATTCGTCCCAGTTTTTCATTCAGGGCAATACCGACCGGCTGCTCCAACTGCCCTTTCTTGCCGACTGCAAAGAGAAAGTTCCCGTCTTTATCAAAGACAATCCCACGGTCTTGAGATACGTCCGTTACAAATACTCGCCCGGCCTCATCTACTACAACTCCCACCGGCTTTGACAAAATACCCAAGCCCGATTCGCCGACGAGCCGAAACTTTTTGGCGACAAAATCAAAGACAGCAACTTTGCCGAGATCGGTATCTGCTACGTACAAGCGGCCTTCCTTATCAACCGCCACCCCATACGGCTTGGCAAGCCCCTTGCCGGATTCGTCACTCGTGCCCAGCAACGCGTCAGCAAACAGACTTCCCGCCGTTTTTACCTCAACCTGGCTGGAACCGAAATAGCTGTCAAGATACCTGATACGCGGCGTCTCCGGAGGGAGCGGCCAGACGATATCTACCTTTTTCTCTTCGACCGGAGCGGTAGCGCACCCTGTCATCAAACCCGCATAGACAGCGCCAAGCAGCACCAGTAAAGCTATTTTCTTAGTTCCTGAAAAATTTAACAACCTGCCGCAACCACCCGTTCGTTATTTTTCAGACAATTCCCTACCCAATGTTCTTCTACTTGATGTGACATGTCGTACACATAGCACTTTGGCTATTAGAAACCCTCAAAAAAGGCCGCAGGCCGGGGTTCGTGGCATAGTCGGCCTCACCCAAGTGTGGATTGTGGCAGGAGGCGCACTCGACCTTTCCGTTATAAAGCTTGATCCCGTTTGCAAACTTACCGTCCGAGCCCGGTGCAATAAACATGGGGTCGGCATCAGTCAGTGTCGGATAGGTCATGGAGATCGGATGAGTGGACTTCAAGTTCTGCGTCAAATACTTGATGTTACCGTCATGTGCAATAGTGCCGTTATGACAACCGCCGCACTCGCCCATATTCATCTTCAAATGTGCAACAGCTACTGGCTCATTAGGCGTATCACCCCAAGTCTTGCCGGAGCCAGGGGCGTTAATGATGCTGTCCACGGCAATCGTACCATCATGACAACTAAGGCAGGCCAGCGATACGCCGCCCGGTTGTCCGACGTCTGTATCAATAGTGCTGCTGCTATAGGGTGTGTAGGTACCGTTGTTGTTCACCGCTCTATTCCAAAGCGGCGCCTGCACATTCTGGTTTGCACCATGCGGTGTATGGCAGTAGACACACACCTCGTTGTACTGGTTATAGAATACTCCCGCCATTGGCGTTACATAGGTAGCCTGCCTTGCATCCGGCGGCCAGAGAACCGGCTCGCCCTGAACCAGCCTACTCATATTGTGCCGCGACATGGTGACATTGTCCCCATACACGCTGCCAACACCAATCCACACACCTACAACTGCCAGTAGCACTGCCAGTTTACCCCTACCCATACACTCTCTCCCTCTTCTCTCTCACCGAAATGAGCAACAGAAAAATAGCTTCAAATCCCTCCAATATTTCATAAAGTAATGCGCATCAGCCTAATGCCGGGTCGCTATTGGGCCGAAAAGATAGAGTTTAACCCATTGCTGCGCTTGACGTAGTAACATAGCCCCAAAGGCATTGTCAAGAGAATCCTCGGCAGAAAATGTGTCCGACCCGCGCACCTTTAACCACCAAGCAAACCCAAGCAAGCCCAAGCAAACTATATACCCAAACCCAGCCCATCTCTTAAAATAATAAAAAATTAACCCATCGAGCACCTGGCCCAATCTGAGCCAAGGCCGAGCAGTCAAGCTTCTACCCCGAAAAAATGTTGCATTTTGTGCCCACATTTTTTGCCACAAAAAGCACCAACCCTTCCCGCAATCGACCTTTTCACCTCCCCTCAAAAAAAATATGTAAAAAAAATCGACACCTCATGGTCGCCAATAGTGGCAATACCTGCTATTACCACCGACAAATCAAACAGATACGACAGTGTAAAATTATCCGACACCCACCGACAACGTCAGATTAACGGAACTTAACGACAAAAAAAACAAACGATGCGCACACTGTGAGCAATACGCGCAGATAGCCCAGCCATAACCCTCTCCCACCAGACAGGCAAAGAGTCTACACGGAGAGACATACCAAGGCCCAAGCACCAACCATCTCTGTTCCACCTAGAGCAACCAGTCGCCTTTTCACACACCAAGCACACATGCCAAAGCAGAGAGATACAACCAGAAACCGAGCGCCAAGTCAAGAATAGTTTTTTCTACAATCAACCCTTGACAGCACCGGCGAGATACTGATATCTAAGCATCTTCACGTTATGATCGCGAAAGGGGGTGATAACACAAGCGACAATAATTGTCTTATTCAATCAAATCGACTATTTAAACAAAGGAGATGGCTAATGATACACAGAATTCGACTTTTGTTGCTTCTATCCGCCGCATTCATTGCCCTGGCCGCCCATAACGCCTTCGCCGCCCAGGGCGAAATCATCGTTGCCAAATCAGGGGGACAGTTCACCTCGATACAGGCAGCGATAGACTCGGTAACTCCATCAGCCAGCAATCCCTACGTTATCAAGGTAATGCCTGGAACTTATGATGAACAAATCACTATGAAAAGTTACACCCATCTTCAGGGCGCTGGCCGAGACATCACCTCAATTCGCGCCTGGAACAACGCGACGATTCTTATTAACTCTCTTACCAATGTATCCGTTACTGGCTTTGCAATTAAGGGAGGCTATTGGGCCATAAAAGTGGTTTCGTCGTCACCTTTAATCAAGGAGAACTACATCTACGGCACCGGAGGCACTGGTATTTGGTGCAGCGCATCTGCATCACCCACTATTGAGAATAATCTGATCACTGGCAATACAAGCGGGGGGATTGCCAACGACTATTCTTCCTCGATAATTAGAAACAACACTATCATAAATAACGGCCAAATTTGGGACAATGCAACGGGCATCAACGAGTATTACTCAAATTCAGTCATTACAGGAAACACCATAACCGGTAACAGTGGAAGCGGGATTTCCATATGGTATTCATCGCCAAGCATAAATGGAAATACAATTACCGGAAATGGCTGGCCAGGCTATAATTATGCTGGCATTTCAATTCACATGACATCTTCCCCCGTTGTAACTGGCAGCAGAATTACTGGCAATGGCGGATCCTATGGTCATGATATCGGTGTCTGGGGTGGTGCCACTCCAAATATCAGCTCCAATATCTACGACACTATAACCGGCTCAACCGGCGTCGGCCTCTACAACGTAAAGTCGAACGGCGATCCGGCCCCTGCGCCGTAAGCTATTATTGCAATAATCGACGGACAGGCGGGGCGCAAGAGTCCCGCCTGTCCCAGATAATCACCGCCGCCTCGCCCTCTCGCATAATCCACCGAATGATTGACATGCCTTCGCTCAAATGCTAGTTTCTCAACCTGTTCTGACTACACGTTTATTTGATCGAAAGGAACCCGCATGAACGATTTTATCTACCGTGGCAACGAACTCTACTGCGAAGAAGTCTCCTTGGCCGACCTTGCAAAAAAGGTCGGGACGCCGTTTTACGCCTATAGCGCGGCGACGCTCCGCAACCATTTCAAGGCCTTTGACCAGGCCTTTGCCGAGGTTCCGCATGTAATCTGCTTTGCGGTAAAGGCCAACTCGAACCTTGCGGTGCTCAACCTCTTCGCGAAAGAGGGCGGCGGAGCAGACATTGTTTCGGGGGGTGAGCTGTTTCGCGCGTTGAAGGCCGGGGTCGACCCGAAGAAAATCGTCTACGCAGGGGTTGGCAAGAAGCGGGAGGAGATCGAAGCCGCCCTGAAGGCCGGGGTGATGATGTTCAACATCGAGTCGGTGCAGGAGATGGAGGCGATCAACGATGTCGCCGGTTCCCTCGGCGTAAAGGCGCCGGTTGCCCTGCGGGTAAATCCCGATGTGGACCCGAAGACCCATCCTTACGTCTCGACCGGCCTTAAGAAGAGCAAGTTCGGCGTGCCGATCGACCGGGCAGTGGAGTTCTATAAAGCGGCGACCGACCTGCCCCATATCGAAGTGGTGGGGATTCACAAGCATATTGGCTCGCAGCTCACGGAAGTCGGGCCCTTCGTCGATGCCCTGGAAAAGATCGTGGCGCTGGTGAAAGACCTGAGAGACAGCGGTATCAACATCAAATATCTCGACGTCGGCGGCGGGCTGGGCATTACCTATAAGGAAGAGGAGCCGCCCCACCCCCGGGACCTCGCCGCGGCGATCATCCCGCTGGTGAAGGACCTTGGCTGTACGCTGGTCTTTGAGCCGGGGCGAGTCCTTGTGGGCAATGCCGGGGCGCTGGTGACCAAAACTCTCTACCTGAAAAAGGGGGAGGAAAAGAGCTTTGTGGTGGTCGACGCCGCCATGAACGACCTCGCCCGGCCGAGTCTTTACGGCTCCTACCATGAATGCAGGCCGGTGCAAAAGAGAAACGGTGGCCGATTTATGGCTGACGTGGTCGGCCCCATCTGCGAGTCGGGCGACTTTCTCGCCAAGGACCGCGACATGGAGGAACCCGCCCCGGGAGACATCCTTGCCTTTATGAGTGCGGGGGCTTACGGTTTCACCATGTCGTCCAACTACAACTCCCGGCCGAGGGTGGCTGAAATTCTGATCAGCAAAGACCGCTACTTTGTGATAAAAGAAAGGGAGACGCTCGACGACCTGATCCGGGGAGAGCATATCCCGGACAATTACTAACCAGTGCCTCTCAGGGGCCAATTTATAAAGGAGGACGGCATGATACGCGAAAGCACCAGATGGTTGAGGGCAGCAGCGGTTCTTCCTTTCGCCCTGGGCGGTCTCATGGGCATGGCGGAGGCAGCTGGCCTCTTTTGCCTCCCGTGGGAAGTCAAGGACTGGGACAAGGCAAAAGAGGCCTTCCATAGAGCTGTCGATGCAGGAGCAGCCGAAAAAACACCTTATTATTATGAAACGGTTCACCTTTATCTCGACTTCGCCACGTTGGAGTGCGATGAAAACGATACAAAGGGCGCGTCCGATGCGGTCAAGATGGCCATAACCAGGGCTCGGGAGGCCGGCTGGTTTCCCGCCGGCGAATAAGGAGGTGTAGAATGGTACGCAGAAACCTGATCCTGCTCGCCGCAATAGCCGCCTCCTCCCTCTTCTTCGGGGGATGCGCCACTACCGCCTTGAACAACCTGAAGACAATCCAGACCGAGTTCAGCGCCATTGACCGGGCCGACGGCATCAAATATGCGCCGATGGAGTATGCCCAGGCTGAGGTAAACCTCCACATGGCAAATGAGGAATGCGCTGAAGAGGCATGGCTGGACCTGAAACAATGCGAAGAGTTTCAGGGTATAGCCAGGGCAAAGATGGACGCAGTCCTCAAGAAGATTGCCGACGCACGGAAGCAGGCGCCAAAGAAAGCGGAAGCTCCGACACCACCCCCACCCCCTGCCCCAACGCCTGCCCCGGCTCGGGAACCCGCCCCTGTCGCGCCATCGTCCGCAACGCCGGCTGTAGCACCGGCACCGATAGAGACCGTTGAGTCGGTGAAGGAAGAGATGCGCGTCATCGTGCATTTCGATTTTGACCGTTCGGCTATCCGCAAAGATGCCGTAATGTCCCTAAAAGAAGCCATCAGATTCCTTAAAGCCAATCCCGGCTCAAAGGTCCGCATTGAAGGGCATACCTGCAGCATAGGCACCAATGAGTACAACATGGCCCTCGCAGACCGTCGCGCCAACAGTGCAAAGAGGTATCTGGTCAAGAAGGCGGGGATTTCTCCCGACCGCATCGAAACCGTTGCCTACGGCGAAGAAAAACCAGCGAAGCCCAACGATACGCGAAAGGGACGACAGTACAACCGACGGGCCGAGGTTGTCGTTACCAAATAAACTCTGCGGAAACCCGGAGTCCTCTGGCCCTTCGGGTTTCCGCTTATTAAGGAGAAAAAGATGAAACAAAAATTGACTCGACTGCTTCTTTCGGGAGTTATAGCGGTAGCCGGCCTTGCATTCCTGAACTCTCCAACCCTCGCCGCCGGAGGCGCTTCTTCCGCGGTACCGGCGAAAAAGGCTGTCGAGACGGCAGCCGAAGTAAAGAAGACCGGCGCTGAGGCAAAGGGGAAAGTCTCCGGCAATGAAGCCGCAATGGCCCTGGCAAAGAAAAGCGGCTGCCTGGGATGCCATACTGTTGAAACAAAGCTTGTCGGACCCTCGTGGAAAGATATTGCCGCCCGTTACAAGGGTGACTCCAAGGCAAAGGCAACGTTGATCGAGAAGGTCAAAAAAGGCGGGAAGGGAAACTGGACAAAGGTAACAGGCGGCGTTCCCATGCCCCCCAATTCACCGAAGGTTCCGGACGCCGATATCGAGAAGCTGGTCGATTACGTGCTCTCAATGGCGAAATAATCCCTGAGGGTGAAGACCTTCGGTGGTGGCGCGCCGACGGTCTTCACCCTGGGTTACCCTACAAAGGACCTCGCTTGAAAATCGGCATAATGGGCGGCACCTTCGACCCCATCCATTACGGACATCTCTATATTGCGGAAGAGGTCCGTCAGGCAGCCCGTCTCGACAAGGTACTGTTCATCCCCTCCGCCCAACCGCCCCATAAGACCGATTTTATTGTTACCTCCTCGGACCACCGGCTCGAAATGGTCCGGCTTGCCACTGCCGGGAACCCCTTCTTCGAGGTTTCGGCCATTGAAATAGAGATGGGAGGGACATCATATTCCGTCAGGACGGTTGAGCAGCTTATCAATAAGTACGACGGAAAGGCGGGCCTTTATTTCATTACCGGCGTCGACGCCTTTGCGGAAATAGCCACATGGTTTGACGTCGAAAGGCTTTTGACACTGTGTCATTTCGTGGTCACCTCCCGGCCGGGATACCCCTTCCGACGCCTGGAAGCAGTCCCCCATATCAAGCCGGAAACCCTGGCCCTTCTGGACGAGATGGACGCCGGTCGCCCCTGCGCTACCGCCACCCTTGAGACCGGCCGGGACCTCATACTGCTGAGGACCCTTCAGCTCGACATCGCCGCCACCGACCTCCGCGCCCGCATCAGAAGCGGCAGAAGCATCAGATACCTCTTGCCCGACTCAGTAGAGTCTTATATAATGGCCCATTCGCTGTATTCCTGACAGGCCGTGCATCCTGGCACCACCCGGATACCGGTGTTTTTCAAAAGTTCCATCAAGACGGATATTAACTGGCGCATGACCCGGCTCGCAACACGCAAGAAAGATAAAAAGACCGTCTCCGGCGAAGGCATCGATCGGGCCACCTGGGCCGCATGGGCAGCCGAAGACCGCAAGGCCCGCGACATTGTGATCCTTGAGCTGGCGGAGATGACCTCTCTGGCGGATTACTTTCTGATCTGCACCGCCACGTCGGGAAGGCAAGTGAAGGCGATTGCGGACAATATCGACGAAACCCTGCACAAAAAAGGGGTAAGGCTCCTTCATTCAGAGGGTTTCGAGGAGATGTCCTGGGTACTCCTCGACTACGATGACCTTGTCGTACATATATTTACCGAGGAGGCGAGAGAGTTTTATCGCCTCGAACGACTCTGGGCTGACGCGAAACATCTTCCCGTACCCCCCAGGGCCGAAACTGCCGTCGGCAGGACGGCGGAGCACGACAACAAAACTGGCAGCGGAGGTTGATGCGTGGGGCGGTTCTACTTTATCCTCTTCATCGGTTTTCTTGGTGTCATCGGCTATCTGGCGATCCTTAACCCGGGGTCGGTAGATATCACCGTCGCCAGGAACGACGTCTACAGGGTCACCACCGTCGGTCTCATTCTTCTCTCCGCAGCATCCGGCGCCCTTTTTGTACTGTTCGGAGTACTGGTAAAGGACACCAGCCGGTACTTTCTGGAATGGCAGGTCATCCGCAAGGAAAAACAAAAGGCCAAGATACAGGAACTTTATTCGAAGGGGATCGATGCCCTTTTCGGCCTCAAGTATGCGCAGGCCGAAACCTATTTCAAAAAGGTCCTCGCCCTCGACCCCAACCATATTGAAGCGCTCCTCAGGCTGGGCAACTGCTGCCTGAGACAGGGAAACCACAGCGAGGCAATACGGCTCTACCAGAAGGCCCGCAACCTCGATGACCACAACATCGAGATACTTTTCGCCCTGGAGGCCGGGCAAGAAGAAACCAAGCGCGTTGAAGAGGCGCTCCAGACGCTCGACTCAATCCTTTCGATAGACCAGTCAAACCTGACAGCCCTCTTCAGAAAACGTGACATCCTTCTGAGACAAAAACAGTGGGCCAAAGCCCTTGAGACGCAGGAACAGATCATAAAGGCCCCGTTGCCGATTGAAGACAAGCCCTTAGAACAACGCCGCCTGCTGGGCCTGCGCTACGAATACGGCCGCGCCCTGCTGGAGGACGGGACACCGAAAGGGGCTGAGAAGGCCGAAAAAGCATTCAGCGCCATCATCAAAGCGGACAAGGATTTTGTCCCCGCCTATCTGGGACTGGGCGAGATATTCCTTACCCAGGAACAACCGTCGGAGGCCGAATCTCTCTGGGTCTCGGCACTGAAGACCACCGGCTCGGTAATCTTCCTGCATCGGCTGGAGGATTTCTACCTGCGCCAGGGGGAACCGGAAAAGATCATCAACCTGTACCAGGAGGCCATCAACCGGGAGCCTGACAACACCACGATGAAATTCTTCCTCGGGAAGATCTACTACCGGCTCGAAATGCTCGATGACGCCTTCGACGTACTGAACTCCATCGACACCAGCACCAAGCCGCTTCCCCTGGTCCACCTGATCATCGGCAACATCTATCAGCGCCGGGATCGGCTGGCCGACGCGGCAAACGAGTATCGCAAGGCCCTCAAAGCCGGTGAACAGCCGGGGATTCCCTATACCTGTTCCAACTGCGACTATCCCGATACGGAATGGTCGGGCCGGTGTCCTCAGTGCGGCCGGTGGAATACCTATACCGTAAACATCCATCTCCTGAAAGGGAGCGAGAGGCAATATGTGGGGGGCGGCGCAAGGCCGTCCATGCTCACCTCCTGCTGCTCGCCGCTTTCTGAAAGCCTCCCATGACCAGACAACATACTAGCCGCAGCCCACTAATGCTCATAATCCTTGATGGCTGGGGCGTCAACATCAGGCCCGACAGCAATGCCATCCACCTTGCGAGGACCCCTTTCTATAACAGCCTGCTGGCGGACTTTCCAAACACTGTCATAGATGCGTCGGGAGAGGCGGTCGGACTGCCGGAGGGCCAGATGGGCAACTCCGAAGTAGGACACCTCAACCTCGGTGCAGGGCGCATCATCTATCAAGAGTTCACCCGCATCAGCAAGGCGGCACGCAACGGAGAACTTTTGACCAACGATGCCATCAACAAGGCCATTTCAAAGGTGCTGAAGAACAAGTCGACCCTCCACCTCATGGGGCTTGTCTCCGACGGCGGCGTACACAGCCACATGGACCACCTCAAGGCCCTCGTTGACGTGGCGATCAGCAAACGTGTGGACCGGATATGTATCCATGCCTTTCTCGACGGCAGGGACACCCCCCCCTCCAGCGGCATCGGATATATCAAAGACCTCGAGTCGTTCCTGAAAGACAGAGGAAAAGGGGTTATCGCGACGGTAAGCGGCCGCTTCTACGCCATGGACCGCGACAATCGCTGGGACAGGGTCGAGAAGGCCTACGGCACCATGACGCGGGCCGAGGGAAGACGGGCAGCTTCAGCGGAGGAGGCGGTGCTCTCAGCCTATGAATTCGGCGAGACCGATGAATTTGTCGTACCGACCAGCATCACCGACGGCAGGGGACATGCCCTGGGCACGGTCAAGGACGGCGACGCCGTGATCTTTTTCAATTTCAGGGCCGACAGGGCTCGAGAGATTACCCGGGCATTCACCGAGAAAAACTTCTCCGAGTTTACCCGCGGTTCGCGCCCTGTTCTCGGGTCCTTCGTCTGCATGACCGAGTATGACGAGAAGTTCGGCCTGCCGGTAGCCTTTCCGCCGCAACGGGCGTCGCAGCTCCTGGGTGAGCTGATCAGCCGGAAGGGGATGAAACAGCTGCGCATCGCCGAGACCGAGAAGTACGCCCATGTTACCTTCTTCTTCAACGGCGGCGACGAGAATACCTTCCCGGGGGAAGACCGCTGCCTTATCCCTTCGCCCAAGTCGGTATCGACCTATGACCAGAAACCTTCCATGAGCGCTGAAGAGGTGACCAACGAGGTAATCGCCCGTCTCGACTCGGACCAGTACGACGTCATTGTGCTGAATTTTGCCAATCCCGACATGGTAGGGCACACGGGCAAACTCAACGCGGCAGTCGAGGCCTGCGAGGTCATCGATGTCTGCCTGCGGCGCATTTACGAAAAACTGGCGGTGAAGAAAGGGGTCGCCCTGATCACCGCCGACCACGGCAACTGCGAACAGATGGTTGACTACACGACCGGAGAACCACATACCGCCCATACCTGTAACGTCGTACCGTTCATCCTCACCATACCCGGCATCAAGCTGAGGAGCGACGGCATCCTGGCGGATGTAGCCCCCACCATGCTCCAACTGCTCAACCTGCCCCAGCCGCCTGAAATGACGGGGAAAAGCCTAATCATCAAATAAAGGCGGTGATCTGCGCCATGAAAGAGACGACCATACCGGCACTGAAAAAAACCAGCGCGGCATGGTCATCTCCTCTTCTCACCGCAATCTTTCCGACTCCCTGCTGCGCATGCGGTGAATGGCTGGGGAAAGAGGAGAAAATCACCTGCGCTGTTTGCAGCGAAATGATCACACCCCTGCCCCATCCTCGCTGTCCCCGATGCAGTACCCCCTTTACGTCGGAGTTCGCCCTGACGGAAAGTCCGACGCATCTTTGCGGAACATGCAGAAAATCGCCGCCCCCTTTTGACCTTGCCGTAAGCGGCGGAGAATATGCCGGCCCCCTGCGCGACCTCCTGCATGCCTTCAAATTCACACAGCGGCCCGACCTGGCCCAGCCGATCATTAAACTGACCATGGGGACGGTCGCCGTGCCCGATGCCGACATGATCATGGCCGTGCCGCTGCATCCGGGCAGGCTCAGGAGGCGCGGTTACAATCAATCACTCCTTCTTGCAATGGAGGTCGGCAGGATTCTGGATATCCCCCTCTCCATAGACGACCTTGCCCGCATACGGCCGACCCGGCCCCAGATGGAACTCAAACACAATGAGCGGGAGCAGAACATTGCCGGTGCATTCAAGGTAATGCACCCAAACAGGGTGGACAATAAAAGGGTCCTGCTGGTTGATGATATCTATACTACCGGGAGCACGGTGCGTGAATGCGGAAAGATGCTGAAGCAGTCGGGGGCGCGGGAGGTCTTTGTACTGACCGTTGCCATGGTGGTGTTGTAAATTTCGGTTGTTGACAGAGCCGGTGATGCACTCTATAAACTACGTCGAATGATATAACCTCTTACTCAATAGGAGAGACGACCCCATGAAACTTTACCTTATTGCGACCCTATCCGCCGTACTCATGCTGACAGGTTGCGCAGGCTCCTTTTCTCCCACCATCAAGGGGAGCGCCCAGGAGATCAGCCGGGCCAGGGGCGAGTCCCTGCCGGCGGGCTGGGGAACGAGCGGGATGGTCATAACCGTGGTGCACGACTTTTCTTCGGAGTTGAGGGAAACTTCCAGTTACGTCTACCGGGCTGCCGCTGAAGAACGGCGGGATATCAGGGTATCGCTGGCGTCGGAGGAGTCGAGCCGCAACCTGGAGCCGGAAGGGCTGGCGGCTCTTTCGACCAGCAGCGGCTGCCGCTATGTGCTCAAGCCAGCCGTAAAGTCATCGACGGAAGACCGGTCAACCCTGGTCGAGGTTTCGGCCCAGCTTGTCGACACAAAATCGGGCGAGACGATCTGGGA
>JAOUDF010000268.1 GCA_029859385.1 Nitrospirota bacterium | reverse complement strand
CTACCATCTCATGAGCGATCAGGTCCTGGTCTTTGAGCCGGGCAGGGAGGACCACCGGCAGACCTTTGAGGTGATAAAAGGGCTCGATAATCCACGGCTCGACGAAATTTTCCCGCTGGAGATGGAACATTTGCGCATGGAGGTGGAGCTGGTGAAGGGGGCGTCGCATACCTTCGATATGGAGGCGTTCCTCGCCGGACAACAGACGCCCGTATTCTTCGGTTCGGCAATCAACAATTTCGGCGTGCGGGAGATCCTCAATTCACTGGTGGAGTGGGCTCCATCGCCCGGCCCCCGCGATGCGACCATCCGCGGTGTTTTGCCCGATGAAAAACCTTTCAGCGGTTTTGTGTTCAAGATACAGGCCAATATGGACCCGGCCCACCGCGACCGCATCGCCTTTGTCCGTGTATGCTCGGGAAGATTCGAAAGGGGGATGAAGGTCCGCCATCTGCGGCTTGATCGTGATATGAAGGTCGCCAACGTCATTACCTTCATGGCCCACCAGCGGGAGCAGGTCGAAGAGGCATACGCCGGCGATATCATCGGCATCCACAACCACGGCAACGTGCAGATCGGCGACAGCTTCAGTGAAGGCGAGAACCTCCAGTTTACCGGGATTCCCTACTTCGCGCCGGAACTGTTCCGCAGCGTGCGGATCCGCAATCCCATCAAGGTGAAGCAGCTTCACAAGGGGTTGCAGCAGCTGGGGGAAGAAGGGGCGGTGCAGGTTTTCAAAATGGTAAACGGCAGCAGCCTCATCCTGGGCGCCGTTGGTGCGCTACAGTTCGACGTAGTCGCTCACCGCTTGCAGGCCGAGTACGGCGTTGATGCCGTATTCGAGAGCTGCGATATCTATACCGCCCGCTGGGTAACCTGCGATGATTCAAAGGTGATGGCGGAGTTCGAGAGAAAGAATGCCCACAACATTGCTCTGGATGCCGCGGGAAATCTGGCCTATTTCGCCAGTTCGCGGTTTAATCTGGAACTGACCGAAGAAAAATGGCCCCAGATAAGCTTTCACGCCACCCGCGAGCATGCGGCAAGGCTGGGATAATTTCGAAGAAGCACTAATTTCACCTCGCATCATTCAGTCTCCATAGACCGCTTTCCCCGATCCCCGCAGCAAAAACCCCAGACAATATATCTCATTTTCTGAAAATACCGAAAATGTGGGCCTCTGCTTTCCCAGTTTGACACATCGGAGTAATCGGGGTACCAATAAAGTATCGCTAATCTCTTCAAGAAAAGGAGGCAGTTATGAATCCCGTAATAGAGAAGAAGGTTAACGGAGTAGATCTGGCGCTTATTCAGAATACGGTGAATGCAATTGATGAAACACCAGACCTTGCACGGTTCACCTTCCGCTTGCACAATAAATGGAAAAAAGGGGGGCACAACCGGTCAAAGGTCAAAGGGTTTTATGGTGCCGGCCAGGAAAATTATCATCTGCAGGACTTTGAACTTGAGTCAGACGAACCGACGGCTCTGGCGGGAGAAGACCTTGCTGCCAATCCGGTAGAACACCTTCTAAACGCCCTGGCCGCGTGCGTGACTACCTCTCTTGTATATCATGCGGCTGTTCGCGGTATTGTGATTGACGAGCTGGAGTCGGACCTGGAAGGTGATCTTGATTTGAGGGGGTTTCTTGGCTTGAGTAATGAGGTGCGAAGCGGCTACGAAAATATACGTATAAAGTACAAAGTGAAAACTGATAATGTAAATATTGAAAAACTAAAGGAGTTGAGCAGCTTTTCTCCCGTGCTGGATGTCGTGTCGAACGGTACGAAAGTGGATATCTCCATCGAGCGAAAATAACGGCTTGATACGGAAAGGAGAGAGGCGTCCCGGCATCTTTCCTGTTATTCCAGCCGTTGCTGGCACTGCCCTTCGATAATCGCCATCTGCAGATTGTAGCACTGCCCCAGCTGGCAGGCCTGCACCCAGTCCGCACAGGCCGGTTCGTAGTCGTCTTTCAGCATGTAGATGATGCCCCTGTTCTGGTAGGCTTCCACCAGTTCAGGGTCTATCTCTATTGCCTTGGTAAAATCTACAAGAGCCTGAGCATGCTGGCTTCGCAAGGTGCGGATAAATCCTCGGGTGTTGTATGCCTCGGCGTTTTTGGGATTGAGTTCTATGGCCTTTGAGTAGTCGGCGATAGCTTCCTCCAGCATCCCCTTGTCGACATGGATAAGTCCCCGGCAGGTGTAGGAGTGATCATAGTCGGGCACGGATGCGATGGCCTTGTTGAACTCGACCAGGGCTTCGTCAGGCTTGTTTTTGTCGCCGAGGAAGGTAGCCTGAAAAAGGAGAAGGGCCAGTTCCTTTGTGATTTTGCCTTCGTTTGAGTCGCTGATGATATTCAGATATTTTTTGACGGTAGAATTGTAAGGTTCCAGCTTCAACGCTTTCTCAAGCTCTTTGCGGGCTTCCCCGGTTTTCCCTTTTGAGCCAAGAGCTATTGCCGAATTGTAATAATCCTGGGCGGTTTCCTGGGTGTAGCCTGTACACGGAAGGAACAGGAATATAAAAAAGATGAAGAGCGTAATTGACTTCATTGTCACGGGATTCTTCACGGCTATTCTCCTCCAAGGTTAAGTCAATAAAAACCGGCAAGAAATATTCCAGCAGTAGAATAGGTGTGGTTGACTCGAAAATCAAGAGTCAAGGTGTAACGGGACAAGAAAGATATCTTCGTGTATGATACCCGGGAAGACGGAAAAGGAGTCGAAGTTCTATTCGCTAATCGTAAGCAGCCATGGACTACTATCTTCTCGGCATATTCATTCTTAACTTTGTGATGATTATCGGGGCCGCCGGTCTTGGTTACCATTTTGCCCCGACCTTCGCCCGGTTCAGGCTCGCCGAAGACGAGGACCCGGAGCAGGGGGTCCAGCGCCTCCGTCGGCTGCTTTCATGGATGGTTGCCCTTTACATGTTCCTCGACTGTTTTGCCTATTTCAGGCGCAATACCGTCTTCCTCCTCGTTGTAACCGCTCTGGTAATGGTGGACATTATCAGCCAGCTTGTTATTCGCCGTAAATTGGAAGGACCGACTCAGTAAACTGAAATTGTCATTTGTGATTAAAGAGATTTAGTCAGAAAGAAAAAGTATTAGACTCTTTGGGGAAGTCTCTGTAACATGCAGAAGTATTTTTAGCTTGGTTTTTTTCTGGAAGCCA
>JAOUDF010000267.1 GCA_029859385.1 Nitrospirota bacterium | reverse complement strand
ACGCCGTATTCTACCTGCCGCTCGACCTCCCCTGGGTGGTCAGCAAGGTGGTGGGAATTATCGCGCCACGGGTCTTTGTCGTCGTGGAGACCGAGATATGGCCCAACCTCTTCCGCGAGATGCACCATCGGAACATTCCCACCGTTCTCGTGAACGGAAGGATATCCGACCGTTCGGCCGGGCGTTACAAGGCGGCCTCGTTCTTTATCGGAAAAGTGCTGAAAGGCGTTGCGGCCTTCGGCATGCAGTCACAGGTCGATGCGGACAGGATCACCGCCGCAGGGGCGGAGAAAGAGCGGGTACAGGTGACCGGCAACATCAAGTTCGACCAGCCGGCAGCGGTCATGGGGAAGAAAGAAAAGGAATCGCTTCGCCGCGAACTGGGACTCGAAGAAGGCGAACGTCTTATCCTCGCAGGCAGTACCCACGAGGGGGAAGAGGCGGTGGTCATCGACGCCTTCAGAAGGCTCAAGGCATTCTATCCCGAGCTGGTGCTGCTCCTTGCCCCGCGCCATCCCGAGCGGCTCGGCAGGGTAGAGGAGGTCCTCCGGGAGAAAAATGCAACCTTCGTGCGGCGCACTCTGGCGAAGGGGCGGCAGGGAGAGCCGGTCATCCTCCTCGATACCATGGGGGAGCTGGGGCGGCTCTATGCCCTGTGTGCCGTGGCCTTTGTGGGCGGCAGCCTGGTCAACGTGGGCGGTCACAACCTGCTGGAGCCAGCTGTATGGGGCAAGCCGGTAGTCTTTGGTCCGCACATGCATAACTTCCGGGAGATATCGGAAAAACTCCTGTCTGCCGGGGGCGGACGCCAGGTTGCAAGCGGCGAGGAACTTGAGCGCGCGCTGGAAGACCTGCTTGTGTCCGGGACAAAAGAGTCGATGGGCGTCAAAGGCCTGAAAGTAGTCGAGGAGAACCGGGGGGCGCTTCAGCGGACGGTGGAGATGGTGGAGAGAATGATGTGAACTCATTTGTTTAGGAGAACAACGAAATGTCACTCCAAGGTATCGCTTGGACGTTCTTACATGTTGTTTTTCTTGCTCTTCTTTATTTTGTGCCTAAATACCTTTATAGATATTTAGGCCAAAAAAGACTGCGATGTCGTTATAAAATGGCATTAGCAGGCACAGCAGTCGGTAGTTTGCAGGTAATCATGTGTGCCATCGGACTCTTTCCAGGTCTTCTATTGCTCTATCCCTATCTGTTTATTATCTCATTGGCTACATGGCGAGAAGGTTATGCTGAACCATCACACTTTATCTATTGGCTTACTGTTATCTCACAGATACCGTTTTATGCAATGATTGGTTTGTTATTTGGAATCTTTGAAGAAAGTAACGAAAAGGCATAGTAGACTTATAAATGGTCATTTCTTGTACTCATAGGGGAGAAGAAGGTTTGACCATCTTGTCATCATGAAAGCCAATATTGAAAAAACCATGAAGAGCGAAAACGCCGGCATCGCTGGCCTGTTCCTCGCTGCCCTTTCCGGATTTTACTACTCGGCGGTGAGTGCCCGGGCGTTTCTCTATCGCGCCGGTCTGCTGAAGACAAAGCGCCTGCCGGTCCGCGTCATCAGCGTGGGGAACCTGACCACGGGCGGCGTGGGCAAGACCCCGATGGTGATCTCTCTCGCCCGGTTGCTCGGCATGGACGGGAAGAAGGCAGGTATCATCAGCCGGGGATACGGTAGAAAAGATGAGTCGGCCCTGTTGGTAGTTTCCGACGGCAACAAGGTTCTGGCCGGTGCGGAGGAGGCAGGGGATGAGCCGCTGGTCATCGCGACCAATGTCCCGCTGGCGGCGGTGGTTGTCTGTGCCGACCGTTACAAGGCGGGGCTCCATGCGGTGGAGAAGCTGGGCTGCAAGGTGCTGATCCTCGACGACGGCTACCAGCGGCTCGACCTGCACCGCGATCTCAACATCCTGCTGGCTGACGCGTCGGCCCCCTTCGGCAACGGCTGGCTGCTGCCCCGGGGGCATCTGCGGGAGCCGATCTCGGCCATCAGCCGGGCGGACACGGTGGTGCTGACCCGGACCGAGGCCACTGAAGGCAAGATTCCCCCTGTCATGCTGGGCGCCATCAGCGCCTATGCCCCCCACGCTACCCTCTGGCTTTCCACCCACGAACCCGTCGATTTCGTCGATGGCCGCGGCAAGCATATCCCCCTGGGACAGCTGAAAAACAGGGGCGTTTATCTGTTTTCGGGGATCGCCTCGCCGGGGTCTTTCCGATTGCTCGCCGAGGGGCTGGGTGCTAAGATAACGGGCCAGCGGACGTTTGGAGACCATCATGCCTATACCGGCGACGAGCTGAAAGTGCTCGACCGGGAGGCAATGGACTCCGGGGCGGAGCTCCTCCTGACCACCGAAAAGGACTGGGTGAAGATTGAGAGCATGGCATCGGAGGTCCGGCTTCCGCTGTGGGTCATGAAGATAGAGCTGAGGGTGAAGGACTTGACGGGACACTGGCTGAAACTGGTATCGGGCCATCATGGGTAAGAAGAAGGTTACCCCTCTGACGCGGGCAGGGTGGTGGGTGACTGCCGTGCTGGCGAGAGGGATTGTCGGACTGCTCCGGGGAGTCTCCCTTGACCGGGCCCGGGCGATGGGCAGAAGGCTGGGCGGGCTGGTCTTTGCCGTCGATGCGAAACACCGGGCCATTGCCCTTGAGAACCTGCGGCGGGCCTTTCCCGAGAAAGACGATGCCTGGCGATTGGCGACGGCGCGCAGGTCGATGGAGAACCTGGTGGAGAACTTCTTCGAGTTCTTCCACCTCTCCGACAAGGACAAGGAAACGGTGCTGGGCAGGGTCTGTACCACCGGCATCGAGAACATCGACGAGGCCGGGCTGCGCGACAAGGGGTATCTCTACCTCACGGGGCACTGCGGCAACTGGGAGGTGATCGCCCTTGCCTATACTGCCCGGGGATTCCTCTCATCGGCGGTGGCCCGTCCGCTGGACAATCCATGGCTCAACGACCTCATCGACGGGATGCGGTCGCGGTTCGGCGGCAAAATCATCAGCAAGAGAAATGGGATGCGGCAGATCATCAGGGCCACGGCTTCGGGTGAGTGTATCGGTATCTTGTTGGACCAGAATGTGGACAGAAAAGAGGGGGTCTTCGTGGATTTCTTCGGCGAACCGGCCTGTACCAACAAAGGTCTGGCCCTGCTGGCGAGAAAG
>JAOUDF010000266.1 GCA_029859385.1 Nitrospirota bacterium | reverse complement strand
TCCGGGATCTTTTCAAACTTCAACCCGAGGGAAGCCGCGATGATCTGCCCCCCCTTTACCGATCTTTGCAGATCGCTCGTATAGATCGCCTTTATCGGCTCGCCCGATAAAAAGTCCGCAAGCCTCGTCATCTGTTCTACGCCGATTACGGTAATATCAACGTCAAAATGCCCGTTATAGCGAAACTCGTGGTGGTTTACTACCTGGCCGTGACGTATGAGATATATCCTCGTGCAATTCATTTACCGCTCTCCTTCTGGCTATATAACCGCGCGGCCCGACGCGATCAGCGCGTCGAAGCCGACCTGATATATTTTCTCAAATGCCACAAGCGATATCAAGAATATAACTTCTGCAAGCTCGCTTACGAAACCCAAAACGTCGCCGGTAAAACCGCCAAGCCGCCGTTCGAAGAAATCCGACGCGCCGACTGAAAAAAGCCATACGACGCCAAGCGTAGTAAGCGCCCACGGGCCCAAAAGCCCGGAGAGCGCAACGCCCGTTATAAAGGTGGAAATAAGAAAAACCCGGATTGAATTTTTCTCGAAGGCGCCGCCAAGACCGCCCTCGGGCCTTGCGTACTTTAACGAGCAGGCAACTGGCACCATGCCCCACCTGCCGACTATCGGGAAAAGAAACAACCCGGCAAAGCGCGCTTGATCTGGCGCGTGCGTCAGCAGAGCGTATATTGCGCAAAACTTCAAAAGCAGTATGATTACTAGCCCCGCCGCGCCGATAGCGCCGACCGACGAATCCTTCATTATCTCAAGCCTGCGCTCCGGGGTCGAACCGCCGGCAAGAGAATCGACCGTATCGGCAAAGCCGTCAAGATGCAGCCCTCCGTTCGATAAAAACAGCGCCGCTACGAGCAATCCGGACACAAGCGGCGCAGGAAGAAATAATGAAAAGAACAGGTGCGACAGTACGAGCACGGCCCCCTGAACTGCCCCGGCAACGGGGAACCACGCCATCGAAGCGGCTATCGAAGCCCTGTCAAGGGTAACGACTTTTTTCAGATTAAAGCGCGTAAGGAGCTGTATCGCGATGAAAACGCTATTCATTCGACCGCCATTCGAGCCTTTCTATTCGCCCTTTTCCGAAACACCGGCGTCTTTAAAGGTAGCCATCTCGTTGTATATCTTCATCGCGCCCTCTATTATAGATATCGCTATTGCGCCGCCCGTTCCCTCGCCAAGCCTCATCTCAAGGTCAACAATAGGGCGCAGTCCAATTCGGTTTAACATTATGATCTGGCCGGCCTCGATGGATTTATGCGCACTGAACATGTAATCAGCGCTGTCCCTGTTAAGTTCGTAGGCAACCAGTGCGCCTGCCGTTGAAATCATGCCGTCCACCACCACGGGCACCCTTTTGGAAGCGGCCCCCAGTATCAGCCCGGCTATGCCGGCAATCTCTGCGCCGCCGACCTTCGAAAGAACGTCGATCGGGTCCTTTGCGTCCGGCCTATTGACCTTTATCGATTCCTCGATGACTTCGATTTTTTTCAATAGCGCCCTGTCGTCTATACCCGTGCCGCGCCCCGTTACCATCGCCGCAGGCTCGTTCGTAAACACCGCGGCTATCGCGCTCGAAGGCGTCGTATTGGCAATACCCATGTCGCCGGTGCCGAAGATCGCGCCCTTTGCGCTATTTTCGTGCGCGATCGCTATACCAGCCTCTATGCAGTCTACCGCTTCCCGGCGGCTCATCGCCGGCCCCCTTCGCATGTTGGCCGTGCCTCGTACTATCTTTTTCGAAATGAGCCCCGCTTCGTCCTTAAAATCGTGGTCAACGCCTATATCGACCACCTTAACCGCAGCTCCGGCATGGCGCGCAAGAACGTTAATAGCCGCGCCGCCGCGCAAAAAATTATAGACCATCTGCGCGGTGACCTCCTTTGGAAAAGCCGATACCCCCTCCTGGGCAACCCCGTGGTCTGCGGCAAACGTAAAGATAGTCTTTGAGGTGATCTGCGCGCCGGTGTCCTCGGTAATGGCCACTACGCGCCTTGCGAACTCCTCGAGTCTGCCGAGGCTGTCTTTGGGCTTGGTGAGAATATCGAGGCGCTGTGCGGCCCTATCATAGTAAGACCTGTCCACCGGAGCTATTGAGTTTAAAGTCGAATCGAGCAATGGCATCTTCTTTACCTTCCTTTTTTATTTTATCGACCCTTTAATTTCATCGGCATCCCGGCAACTACCGAGTACGCATCGTCCGAAGCCGACGCTATCATCTGATTTACCCTGCCCGATACGTCCCTGAATCTTCGCGCAAGCGCGTTATCGGGCACGATGCCGAGCCCTGTTTCGTTCGACACTATGACTGCCGGAACGCTTAACGACCGTGCCGAGGCAATAAATTCCTCGCTCATATCAAAGACTTCCGTATCTGTCTTATTCTCAAAGCCCAAAAGATTCGATATCCATAGCGTTACGCAATCAACAAGGACGGCTGCGCCGTTTTCAGACCTTAAACCATGCAACGCGGCCGACAAAGCGGTAGGGGCCTCTATTGTGCGCCACCTTTCGCCGCGAAGTTGCCTGTGCCTTTCGATCTTCGCCGCCATCTCCTCGTCCAATGATTGTGCCGTTGCGACATAGATGCACCTTTCGGCAGATTTTTCGCATAAAGACTGCGCAAAAGCGGTCTTGCCGGAGCTTGCGCCCCCGAGCACAAAGATTATCTTCCCGGCCATCAGAATTCTATTCCCTTTCTGGCTTTTGTGCCAAAATCGAACGGATGCTTGATCTTTAGCATCTCGGTTACGTAATCGGCTATTCTTACGAGCTCCGGCGGAGCGTCCCTTCCGGTCATGACGACCTCCGTATGTTCCGGCCTCTCGTCCAGGAACTTAATGATCTCCTCAAGCGTTATCCAGTTGCCGTTAACGGCCGAGAGCACCTCGTCCAAAACGAGCAGGTCCACCTTTGTACCCGCGATCTTTTCCCTTGCCTCTTTAAAAGTCTCGGTTACGGCCCGTTTAACCGCCGCCTCGTCGGTCTTATCCTTCGTGAATATCGGATGCCTGCAGTTGGAACGCAGCAACTCAATTTTATCTCCCATGGAGCCGAAGACCTCCTTTTCACCCGATACGGCGGAATCTTCCTTGAAGAACTGGACGAATAAGACCCTGTGCCCGGTGCCGACGGAGCGCACGGCAAGCCCCACGGCCGCGGTCGTCTTACCCTTG